>NZ_JBAMDI010000052.1:0-72547 GCF_036961695.1 Pseudomonas sp. CGJS7
CTCACCTCAGATCGCCATATCCAAACGCCGATCCGCGCGATGCTCAAGAAAGTTCACCACCAGCCCCAAGCCGATCACCGCAGCCGCCACCACCAACACCTGATTCAAGCCGACCTGCCGCAACACCGCGCCGCCGATCAGCGAGCCCAGGGCGATGCCGATGTTGTAGCTCGACACGGTCAGGCTGGAGGCGATTTCGGCCGAACCGGGAATCAGCCGGCGCGAGATCTCGATCCCGTAATGCCCCAGCGACGGAGTGGAGCTCATCGCGAACAAGCCCAACACCAGAATGCCGGCGTAAGCGAACGAAGGCAGACCGATCAGGAAATAGATCGCCAGGAACAGACTCGCGATCAACGCGTAGTTGAAGCCGATGGTGCGCGACACGCCGAAACGCGCCGCGGCGATGCCGCCGAAGTGATTGCCCAGCACCACCCCGATGCCGAACAGCAGCAACAGGAAATTGGCGGTGTCCTGGCTGTAGCCCAGCGAATCGATGATCAGCTTGGGCAGGTAGGTGTAGGCGATGAAATAGCCGCCGAACAGCAGCACGATCTTCATCAGCGCCGACAGCACCCGCGGGTTGGAGATCACTTCGCCGAAACGCACCTGCTGCGATTCCAGCGTGCGTGCGCCGGCTTGCGCCGGAATCCAGCGCCACATCGCCGCCGCGGCGATCAGGTAAGCGCCGCCGAGCAGCCAGAAGGTGGCCTGCCAATGGTAGTGATCGCTGACGAAACCCATGATCGGAATGCTGAGCACGATGGCGATGGTCAGGCCCGAGATCACCTGGGCCATGCCTTCGATGGTCGAGCGCGGGCTGAGCTTCCCGGCCAACGGCATCGCCAGCGAGAAGAACAGGCCGTGATTGGCGCCCAGCAACAAGCGCGCCGCCAGCAACAGCCCGAAGTGTTCGGTCATCGAGGCCAGTACGGTCAGCGCGCCGGCCGCGGCCATCGACACCGCCAGGGTCAGGCGGGTGTCGTGACGTTGCAGCAGCCGGGTCAGCAACGGCGCGCCGATGGTGACGCCGATGGCGTAGATCGCCACCAGCCAGCCCAGTTCGTCGCTGCTGCGATGCAACTGATGGGTCAGCGACGGAATCAGGCCGACGGTGCCGAACTCGGCCGAGCCGAGCGCGAAGGCGCCGAGCAGGAGGGCGAAGAGGGATTTGTTCATGGGGGCGGAATTCGGGATCGGGGATTCGGGATTGGCGGAAGCGGCGGCTGGGGGCTGAAGTGGTTCCGGCCGATCCCAATCTCGTGCTATTGTTCCGATATTCGGAACTACGGAAACGATAGCAGCAGGCCGCGGCTTGTTGCAAGCTGTCGCCATGAGACCCCTGCATCACCCCGCCACCGACGATATCGAACTGACTTCCGTGCTCTACGCGCTGGCCGATCCGGTGCGGCTGAGCCTGGTCCGCGGCCTGAGCCGCGACAATCCGGTGTCCTGCGTCGGCGCCTGTCTGGACAACGAACTGGCGCTGCCGCGCGCGACCCTGTCGCGGCATTTCGACGTGCTGCGTTCGGCCGGCCTGGTCCACACGGTCAAATCCGGAACGCAGTATCTCAACACCCTGCGCTGCGACGATCTGGACCGGCGTTTCCCCGGTCTGCTGCGCGCGATCCTGCTCGGCGCCACCGGCTTGCCGGCGGCCCGCTTCGGCCAGGACAAGGCGCCCGCGGCCAAGCCCGAAACCGTTGCCGCGCGCGGGGAAAGCAAACCCGCCGCGCGCGGCCGCCGCGGCCAGGCCGCGCCCGCGCGTGCGGGCAAGGCGCGCTGATGCGCGCAACGCCGACGCGGCGGCGTTTTGCCGAACCGGCTCACACTAATGAAATTTGGTTGCGCGCTTATGCGTTCGGATTAGCCGGCGCGGCGGCCAAGCTGTTTATCGTGTCGTCCTTTCGCGCCCCGCGCGCGGCTTCTTGTATCGAGGGGATAGTCCGGCGATGAGTGCTCTGTTCTCGGCCTGGTTCCGTATTCCGTTCTGGCAGCGCGTGGTCGCCGGCTTCGCCCTCGGCGCCCTGGCCGGCTGGGCCCTGGGGCCGTCGGCCGATACCTGGTTCGGGCCGCTGGGCGATCTGTACGTCACCCTGATCAAGATGATCGCGGTGCCGCTGGTGTTTTTCGCGGTGATCAACGCGGTGGCCTCGCTGCATGGGCAGAAATCCATCGCCGCGCTCGGCGGCCGCACCTTCCTGTGGTTCGCGGTGACCGCGGTGCTGGCGGTGGGCGTGGGCCTGGCGGTGGGCACGATCATGCAGCCGGGCACCGGCGTGATCGGTCTGGCGATGGACTCGGCGTACAAGCCGCGCGACGTGCCCAGCGTGACCAAGGTGCTGCTGGACGTGGTGCCGAGCAATCCGTTCTACGCCCTGACCGGCATCGGCACGACCAAGAACGCCGCCGGCGAGACCGTGCTGGCGGCCGGCAAGGGCTCGATCCTGCCGGTGATTTTCTTCGCCGCCTTGCTCGGCTTCGCGATGGTCAAGCTGGGCGAAAAAGTCGCCGGCGTGCGCAAGCTGGTCGGCGAGACCAGCGAGCTGATGATCCAGGTCACCCGCTTCGTTCTGGAAGTCACCCCGATCGGCACCTTCGGCCTGATCGCTTCGCTGGTCGGCGCGTACGGCTTCGAGAAGCTGCTGCCGCTGGGCAACTTCGTGATCGCGCTGTATGTGGCCTGCGCGCTGCATATCGTGGTGGTGTACAGCGCGCTGCTGCTGGCGCACGGCCTGAACCCGTTGAAGTTCTTCCGCGGCGCCGCGCCGGGCATGCAGGTGGCGTTCGTGAGTTCGTCGAGTTTCGCCGCGATGCCGGCGGCGATGCGCTCGATCACCCACAACCTGGGCGTCAACAAGGACTACGCCGCATTCGCCTCGCCGCTCGGCGCGAGCATCAAGATGGACGGCTGCGGCGCGATCTATCCGGCGCTGTGCGCGGTGTTCATCGCCCAGTACACCGGCACGCCGTTGAGCGCGGACCAGTACCTGATCGTGATGATCGCCTCGGTGCTCGGCAGCTTCGGCACCGCCGGCGTACCCGGTACTGCGGTGATCATGGCCACGGTGGTGCTGAGCGCGGCGGGATTGCCGCTGGAAACCATCGGCTATCTGTATGCCATCGACCGTATCCTCGACATGATGCGGACCATGACCAACGTGACCGGGCAAATGCTGGTGCCGGTGCTGGTGGCGAAGGAAACCGGCCTGCTCGACCGCGCGGTGTACGAGGCCGCGCCGACCAACGTAGGATTGGAGCAAGACAAGGCCGCTTGATGCGGTAGCGTGGACCGGAAGACCGCGGCGGCAGATGCGCCGCGAGAGGCGATGCAAGGAGGCAGAGCGGATGTCGGTGGAAATCGTGTCGCGTCCGATGACGGACGAAGAAAAGCGCACCCTGGCCGCGAGCGCGCGGTTCCAGTGGATCGTCTCCATCGCGGCGGCGCGCGCCGGCCTGATCGTCGCGGCGATGCTGCTGGCGCTGATCGTGGTGCTGTGGTTCGGCCGCCACTGGCTGCCGTCATGCGCGAACGGATGCGTTTACTGGGCGCATCTGCTGCAACTGGTCGCGTTGATGGCGGCGATCTTCGCCGTCAGCGCAGTGCTGCTGGCCTTGTCGCGCCGCTGGCTGGAGCGCAAGCGCCTGCGCGCGCTGCGCGCCGATCTGCGCGCGGGCATGGTCGATGAAGAGCGCTACCGATTCAGCGGCTGCGAATGCTTCGTGCATGCCGAAGGCGAGCACGTGATGTACTTGCTGCGGATCGACGCCTCGCGCTGTCTGGCGGTGTACGACTACGGCCAGATCAGCGGCGACCCGGACGATGAGCACATGCTGACGCTGCTTCGGCCTCGAACCGAGGCGGTGCAGCGCCGCGCGCCGTGTTCGCGGACGGTGCTGTCGATCGCGCTGGAGGGCGCCGACCTGGCGTTCGTGCCGCAACTCGACGTGCCCAGCCGCGGCTGGCCGCCCGATCGCGCGGTCTGGGAGGTTCCATGGGACCAGGTGCGGCAGCGGCTGATGGCCGCCGGCGGCCCCACCCTGGCGGCCTTGTTGCAGGCCGAGCGCTTGCGCGATCATCGGCGCCGAGCCGAATCGCAAGGGACGCTATGAAGACGTGGATTCTCCCGGGCGCATGCGCCTTGTTGCTGGCCGCTTGCGCGACCACCGCGCCGCGGCCGCCGGCCGACGACGGCCGCAGCGGCGCGGTCGGCGTGCGTTCGATCGACAAGCTGATGCCCGGCACCGACCGCATGCAACTGGCCGACAACGAAACCTTCCAGATGCCGTTGGCCGAAGCCGGCAACCCGTTGCCGGCGTATCCGGCCGAGCTGTTGACCCAGCGGCTGCCGCCGCAAACGGTGTGCCTGCGGGTGGCGATCGGCGCCGACGGCCGGGTCATGGACAGCCAGCCGATCGCCGACGCCCAGGCCGGCTGCCCGGACGGCGACGGCCGCGATCCGCGTTTCATCCAGGCCGCGCGCACCGCCGCGGCGCAGTGGCGTTTCGATCCGGCGTTCCGTTGCGTCTATCCCGGCCCCAAGCCGGACGAACAAGGCTGCGTGACCGGCGTGGAGCAAGCGGTCGCGGTGAGTCTGGCTTTCAGCTTCGTGTTCGAACAGCAGGACGGCAAGGGCACGGTGCGGGTCGGCGGTTGAGCGGGAACCATTCGGGGGAGTCGTGTCGATGGAAGTTACCGCCGCCGCAATGACGGATCAGGAACGCGCTGCGCTGGAAACCTTGCTGCGGCCCGGTAAGTCGCGGTTGCGGCGAATGGGCGGGGAATGGGTGGTGGCGACGTCCTCGACCAGTTTGCTGGCGGCCTTGCTGTTCGCGCTTGCAGGTTGGTTGCTGCGCAAGCTCGCTGGGATCGACGTGGGCGACTATGTGTCGCTGGCGATCGTCGTCTGTGCGCTGTTGAGCGCGCTGATCTGCGCGGTTTACGTGTTCAGACACGATCGCTCCCGTCAGCGCATTCGCGCCCAGTCGGACCAGCGCTGCCGCGCGGATCTGGCGGCCGGGCAGGTGAGCGAGGAGCGCTATGCGCTCGACGCGATCAAATCCCTGCAGAACCCCGAACACGGCGGCTCGATCTATCTGCTGCGGATCGATGCGCAGCGTTGCCTGGCCGTATACGACTACGAATCCCACGACTTGGCGATGCGAGCGGCCGATCCGCTCAGCGGCGCGATGACGCCCGCCAACCGCGCGCTGCTACGCCGCGCGCCAGCGTCCGGCTACGTGTTCGCGATCGAGTTCAGCGGCGCACCGTTCGATAAAACGCCGCAAGGCGAACTGGCGGCCCCTCCCGAGCGTTGGCCGGAACACGGACAGCTGTGCGAAGTGCCTTGGGATCGGGTCGAACGTTGGTTGCAGGTGACCTGACCCACGCTCCAAGCGCGGGCGCTGCCGCGGATCAAACCCGCGAAAACTTCCACGACACCATCCGCCCGTCCCGATACGGCATCACCCCGTGGAACGGGCGCGGATCGGCGTCGAACACCAGCGGCAGGAATTCGCGGTCGCCTTCCCACATCGGCAATTCGTGCAATCGCTCGATGTCGACCCATTCCAGCGTGCCCTCGGGATTGCTCGCGAACGGCGCGCCTTCGAAGGCGGTAATGGTGAACACGAAACCGAGCCAGTCCTCGCCGTGTTTGCCGAAGCCCGGCCAGCTGATGGTGCCGCGCAGTTGCAGCGCGGTGCAGTCGATCCCGGCTTCCTCGAAGATCTCCCGGCGCATGCCCGCGACCACGTCTTCGTCGGCTTCCAGCTTGCCGCCCAGGCCGTTGTATTTGCCGAGCTGATGATCGTCGGGGCGGGCGTTGCGATGGACCATCAGCACTTGGCGGCCATCGGGCGAAATCACGTAGCCCAGGGTGGCCACGATAGGCGTATACGGCATGGGGGATGTATCGAATGGGGGCGGGACCGCGAGCGCACAGTGTCGGCGATTGTTCCCGCAACGGCCAGGGGCGCCGCCTCCCTACGTGACTTCCGACCCGCATCGGCATCCCTGGTGCGGGTTAAGGTGCCGGGGTTTGCGGCGACGGCGCCGGATCCGGCCATAATCGCCACGGTTCCATCACCAACCGATACGACAAGGACAGGGAGCACTCCATGCGCAAGCGTCGCCTCAGCATGCTGCTCGCCGGACTGACCACGATCACCGCCGCCGCGTTCGCTACAGCGTCCGCGGCCGAGAGCGATCGTTGGCAGTTGCCGGTGGCGGTCAAGAAACTCGACAACGGACTGACCGTGGTCGTGTCCCAGGACCGCAGCTCGCCGACCGTCGGGGTCAGCGTGGTCTATCACGTCGGCATGCGCCTGGAGCCGAAAAACCGCACCGGTTTCGCCCATTTGTTCGAGCATTTGATGTTCCAGGGCACGCCGACCGCGCCCAAGGGCGTGTTCGATCAGGTCATCAGCGGCGGTGGCGGACGCAACAACGGCTCGACCCGCCCGGACTTCACCAACTACATCGAGGTCGCGCCGGTGTCGGCGCTGGACCGCATCCTGTGGTTGGAAGCCGACCGCATGAAGACCCTGGACTTCAATCCGACTTCGCTGAAGAACCAGCAGGACGTGGTCAAGGAAGAAATCCGGGTCAACGTGAAGAACCAGCCCTACGGCGGCTTCATGTGGATCGACATCGGCCAGCACGCGTTCCAGAAGTGGGAGAACAACCACGACGGCTACGGCAGTTTCCAGGATCTGGAAAACGCCAGCCTGGCCGACGTGCAGTCCTTCCATCGCGACTACTACGGCCCCAACAACGCCGTGCTCGGCATCGCCGGCGACATCAGCCCGGAAGAAGCGTTCAAGCTCGCCGACAAATACTTCGCCGCGATTCCGGGCCGGCCGACGCCGGCGCCGCCGGATTACAGCGAAGGCCTGAACACCGCCGAGAAGCGGATCAGCCAGACCGACGCGCTGGCCCAGGTGCCGGCGATCGCCGCGGCCTGGAAGATGCCCGCGCGCGGCACTCGCGATCACGCGCCGATGGCGGTGCTCGGCAACGTGCTGGCCGGCGACGACGCTTCGCGGCTGTATCAGGGCCTGGTCAAGCAGCGCCAGATCGCGCTCAACATCGAGCCGCTGTACGGCCTGGTCGATCCGTGGACCTATAACGGCCCGACCTTGTACACCTTGTTCGCGCTGTACAAGCCCGACACCAACGCCGACGCGGTGCTGACGGCGATCGACGAGGAGGTGGCCAAGATCGCCCAGAGCGGCGTCGATGCGGCCACGCTCAAGCGGGTCAAGACCAAGATGCTGGCCGATTGGTACAACGGCCTGGAGAGCTACATCGACCGCGCCGACACCATCGCGCTGATGCAGACCTTGTGGGGCGATGCGAACGTGGTCAACAAGATTCCCGGCTGGATCGAAGCGGTGACCTCGGCCGACGTGCAGCGTGTGGCCAAGACCTATCTGACCCGCGCCAACCGCACCGTGATCGATCGCCGGCCGGCCGCGATGGCCGCCGCGCCCGCGGCCAAGGCCGACGCGCCGAAGACCCAGACGGCCGCGCCGTCGGGCAAGAACTGAGGACCGACGCCATGAGACTCCAGACTACTTCGCTCGCGCTGTCCCTCTCGCTGGCCCTGACCGCGCTGGCCGGCACCGCCGTCGCCGGTCCCGCCGCCAAGCTGCCCGAGCGCTTGCCGCCGCTGGCCGCCGACAAAGCCTTGCCGGTGCCGCAGATCGCGCAGAAAACCCTGGCCAACGGCTTGCAGGTGTGGGTGGTGCCGCGTCAGGGCTTGCCGCGCGTGGACTACGTGCTGACCGTGCGCAATGCCGGTTACGCCGCCGATCCGGCCGACGCGCCGGGCTTCGCTTCGCTCTACGCCGGTCTGCTGGTGGAGGGCACCGCCAAGCTCAACGCCAAGGCCATCGCCGAAACCGCGCAGAGCTACGGCGGCGAGATCGGCGCCAACGCGGTCAACGACGGCGTGCTGCTCAGCGCCAACGCTCTGCCTTCGCAAGCCGCGCCGATGCTGACCTTGTTGTCGGACGTGGCCGAAGGCGCCAGCTTCCCCGACGATGAGGTCAAGCTGGCCCAGGCCAACGCGCTGCAAGGCTTGAAGGCCGCGCAGGCGCAGCCTTCGTTCAAGGCCACGCGCGCGTTGCTGGCGGCGACCTACGGCGATCATCCGTATGCGCGCACCCAGCCAACCGAAGCCTCGATCAACGCCATCACCGCCGAAAAGGTCCGCGCCGAACACGCCAAACGTTTCCGTCCCGACCGCGCGCTGCTGGTCATCACCGGCCGCATCGACCCCGAGCAAGGCTTCAAACTCGCCGAAGCGGCGTTCGGCGACTGGAAAGCCAGCGGCGAGCCCATCGCCGACACCGCCGCCGCGCGCCGCAGCGCGCCGGCGCAGCGGGTGTTCGTGCAGCGCGACGGCAGCGTGCAATCGGCGGTGCGGCTGGGCCGCCCGGCGATTCCCGCGACCGATGCCGACTACATCCCGGCGCAGCTCGCCGGCATCGTCCTCGGCGGCGGCTTCAGCAGCCGGCTGATGCAGAACCTGCGCGAGGACAAGGGCTACACCTACGGCGCCCGCGGCGGTTTGAGCGCGCTGCTGTCCGGCGGCGCGATCCAGGCCTCGGCCGACGTGCGCAACGAAGTCACCGGCGCGTCGATCGGCGAATTCATCTACGAATTCGGCAAGCTCAACGATTACCCGGTGCCGGCGCAGGAGTTGGAAGACACCAAGCGTTACGTCGCCGGCGGTTATCTGATCAACAACCAGCTGCAACGCGCGGTGGCCGCGTCGTTGGCGAGCAACTGGCTGTTCGGCCTGCCGCCGGAATTCCTCGGCGAGTACGTGCCCAAGGTCCGGGCGGTCGATGCCGCGCAGGTTCAGGCGATGGCGAAGAAGTATTACGCGCCCAAGGATCAGTCGATCATCGTGGTCGGCGATTACCAGGCGGTGCAGTCGCAGCTCAAGCAGTACGGCGAGTTCAAGCAGGAGAAGTGATTCGGCGTTGGTCGTTGGCGGATGCGCGGATTGGCGTATGCGCCGGGGTTGTCGGTGATCGGCGACTGACGACCGACGAAGAGACCTGGAAGCCCCGGCCGTTTTGGCCGGGGCTTTTTCTTTTGCTCGTCATTCCCGCGAACGCGGGAATCCAGGGCCTTTCGCGCGAAACAGCGTGAAGCCTGTCGACGCGCCTTCGCAGTTTTCGTTGCGAAACACCGAGCGTTCAGACTTCCGGCGTTCTCGCACGAAAGGCCCTGGATTCCCGCGTTCGCGGGAATGACGGGCGAAAAGGCGGCCATCGAGGCTGCAACCGAATCCCCAATCCCGCGCCATAATGCCCGCCTCGCCACGGAGGACCTTATGTCCGCAGCCAGCCCATCCGACGCCCCGCGCCTGCTCGCCTTCGCCGGCAGCCTGCGCGCAGGTTCCTACAACCGCCGGCTGATCCCGGTGTTGGCCGAAGGCGCGCGCGCCGCCGGCGCCACGGTCACCCAGATCGAACTGCGCGACTACCCGCTGCCGATCTACGACGGCGACATCGAAGCCGAAGGTCTGCCGGAGAACGCACGCCTGCTGCAAGCGTTGATGGCCGAGCACGACGGTTTGCTGATCTCCACGCCCGAGTACAACGGATCGATGCCGGCGCTGGTCAAGAACACCCTGGATTGGATCTCGCGCCCGCTCGGCGACGGCCGTTCGGGCACCAGCCTGTTCGCCGACAAGGTCGCCGGCATCGTCTCGGCGTCGCCGGGCCCGCTGGGCGGGCTGCGTTCGCTGCTGGTGCTGCGCGATGCCTTGGCCAAGCTGGGCTTGATCGTGGTGCCGCAGCAGGTGGCGGTCGGACAGGCGGGCGAGAAGTTGCACGACTACGGCCAACTCGGCGATGAGCGCCAGCGCGAAGCGGTGCACCGCGTCGGCGCGGCGGTGGTCCGTCATCTCAAGGTCTACACCTCCACCAGCGGAGCCCGCGCATGAAAGGCCAGCAACGCGAATTGAACCTGCGCTTCCTTGCCCAGCCGACCGACGTCAATTACGGCGGCAAGGTCCACGGCGGCATGGTGATGAAGTGGATCGATCAGGCCGGCTACGCCGCCGCGGTCGGTTGGAGCGGCAAATACAGCGTCACCGTCGCGGTCGGCGGGATCCGTTTTGTCGCCCCGATCCGGATCAGCGATCTGGTGACCGTGCACACCAAGCTGATCCTGACTGGCACCAGCAGCATGCATTTCGCGGTCGACGTGAAAGCGCGCGATCCCGGTCTGGACGACGGCGAGCCGGAAGAGCGCTTGTGCACCCATTGCGTGATCGTGTTCGTGGCGATGGATCAGGTCGAAGGCAAGCCGACGCCGGTGCCGTCGTGGACGCCGGAAAGCGAGGACGACAAGCGTTTGGCGGAGTACGCGCTGAAGGTGATGGAGTTGAGCAAGGGCATTGAGGCGACGGTGGAGCGGTACGTTCACGAGAGTTGAGCCGCGTTTGCTCTTCCCCCTTTGAAAAAGGGGGGTAGGGGGGATTTGCTCTTAACCGCGCAAATCCCCCGCGCTGCGGTTTCTCGCCGCCTCGTGCCTCACCAGGCGCTCGCCCCCTTTTTCAAAGGGGGCGCCGACTCAAGCGCCGCCCCAAAACGAAACAGGCCGCCCGAAGGCGGCCTGTTTCTCGTATGCATATCGAAGCGCAGAACTCAGATCCCGTCGACCCGACGCGCTTCCATGAACTTCCCGCTCCAGTAACCGCTGTCCAGGCTGGACACAGTCACGTCCTTGCCGGTGCGCGGGGCATGCACGAAACGGCCGTCGCCCAGATAGATGCCGACATGGTCGACCCGGCCACGACGGCCGAAGAACACCAGATCGCCTTCGGTCATGGCGTCGCGGTCGATCACTTCGCCGGTCTTGGCCATCTCGCGCGAAACGCGCGGCAGTTCGATGCCCAGGGCATTGCGGAACACGTAGCCGACCAAGCCGCTGCAGTCGAACCCCTGGTCGGGCGAGGTGCCGCCCCAACGGTAGGGGGTGCCGAGCAGGGCCAGCGCGCGTTGCAGCATGCCCTTGATCCGGCCTTGTTCGGCCACCGGCATGTCGGTCTTGCTCAGCGCCACGTCCTGACCCTGGCCGAGCAGGCGGTTGAGGTCGGTGGCGAGCATCAGTGCGCGGTCGGAGAGGGTCATCGCCTCCGGCAGCATGTTGCCGGCGGTCGGTTCCGGCGCGTCGGCCGAATCGTTGCGCAGCGACGGACCGCCCGGAAGGATGCCGCCGATCGCCGAACCGGCGGCGGTGCCGGTCTGGGACGCGGACTGGGCGAACGCGGGCAGCGCGCAAACCGCCAGCGCGGCGGTCAGCAGAAGACGTTGGGTGGCCCGGCCGGAGCGGCTCTGGGCGGTGTCGCAAGATGCTTGGGGGGTGGCAGCCTGGCGGTTGTGGCGAGGTGTTTGGGTCGTCACTTAGTAATCACGAAGTCGTCACCGGTAGGGGACGATACCTGCCAAGCGCGAGAGGGTGGTTCAAATTTCGTTAGGCGGCCGTTAACAGGTGTGTGATTTTCCTCACATTTCTGACTGGTCTGAGACCTGCCGCGCATTCATGAGTCTCAGTTCTTCCTGAGAACTCGTTTGGCCCCGCTGTAATGGTCGCGCCAGTAGGGGCCGTCCAGACGGTCCAGGCGCACCGTGCCGCCGCTGCTGGGGGCGTGGATGAAGCGCCCCTCGCCGACGTAAATGCCGACGTGGCTGACGTTGCCGGAGCTGCCGAAGAACACCAGATCGCCGGCGGCCAGCAGCAACGGGGCGATCTTCGGGCCCTGATAGCCGGCCAGGTCGCGCGAGGTCCGCGGCAGGCTCATCGCCAGCATGTCGCGATAGACGTAATTGACCAGGCCGCTGCAGTCGAAGCCGCCTTCCGGGGTGTTGCCGCCGTAGCGGTAGGGCGTGCCGACCAGGCTGAAAGCGCGCATCAGCACCGAATTGGCGGCGCCGGGGTTCTCCGGGTCGACGTGCGGCCAGACCTTGGTCGGCTGGCCCGGCGGCGGGCGCTTGACGGTCTGCTGGCTGCCGCCGCAGGCCGCGAGCAGGCCGCTCAGGGCCAGCCCCAGCAGCAGCGCCGGCAACGGCAGCGGCCCGCGCGCTGGCGCGGGAGCGGTGTTGCCGGGATAATGCGCGGCCTTCGTCACGCCGATAGCTTGGCGGCTATCGGCGGCGGCGACAAGACAATCCATGTGACGTTTTGTGGCGGCCCATCCACATCGGCGCCGCCGTTACCTTTCCTGATCGCCGTTTGCGCGGTCTTCCAGCCGGACTTGCCATGAAAATCGAAAAAGATCGCGTCGTGCGTTTCCACTACACCGTTTCCGAACAGGGCAGCGAGCCGCTGGAAACCTCGGAAGGCCGCGAGCCGCTGGCGATCCTGATCGGCCACAACAACATCATCCCGGGCCTGGAAAAGGCGATGGAAGGCCGCGAAGCCGGCGACAAGTTCGAAGTCGACGTGGCCGCCGCCGACGCCTACGGCGCTCGCCAGGACGGGCTGACCCAGCGCGTGCCGAAGAAGTACTTCAAGGACACCAAGCTGGAAGTCGGCATGCAGGCGGTGCTGCAGACCAACTTCGGCCCGCGCGCGGTGACCATCCAGAAGATCGGCATGAGCGTGGTCGACGTCGACCTGAATCACCCGATGTCCGGTAAGGATCTGCACTTCGCGGTCGAGATCGTCGACGTGCGCGAAGGCGGTAAGGAAGAGATCGAGCACGGCCACGTCCACGGCGACGGCGGTCACGCACACTGATAAGCGGTTCGGCCCGGACACCGGGCCGAGCTCGCGACCCGGACGGCCCGCGCGAGCGGGCCGTTCGCTTTTGCGGCCGATCACGCCCAAGCTCCGCGCCGACGCCCGGTTCGGCAACGGCCTGAGTCAGGCGTTCGGGCAACATGGCCCGAGGCGAGGTTTCCGCGCCGGCGCAACGCTTCCGACCCCAGGCACCGCACGATGTCCGCTGCAACCCAATTGGCGCCGATCCCCGCACGCGACCGGCTGATCGCGCTCGATGCGCTGCGCGGGATCGCCTTGCTCGGCATCCTGCTGAGCAATATCGCCAGCTTCGCAGGGCCGCTGGCGCAGTTGCGCGAGGGCATCGATCCGGCGCTGAGCGGCATCGACCAGGCCTTGTCGGCGCTGGTGTACGTGCTGGTGCGGAACAAGTTCTGGACCTTGTTCGCGCTGCTGTTCGGCATGGGCTTTGCGGTGATGCTGGAACGCGCCGGCGCGGCCGGTCGCGATTTCCGCCCGGTGTATCTGCGCCGCAGCCTGGGTTTGCTGGCGATCGGTCTGCTCCACGCCTGGCTGATCTGGGCCGGCGACATCCTGGTCACCTACGCGCTGAGCGCGTTCGCGCTGCTGCTGTTGCGCCGGTGCTCGGGCGAGACCTGGCTCAAGCTGGGCGCGATGCTGTATCTGAGCGTGATCGGCTACATGCTGTTGATCGCGGCGGCGTTCGCGGTGCCCGGCGTGGCGCAGGGCAATGCGGAGAATCTGGCCCGCGCCCAGGCCGAGTACGCGGCCGAAGTCGCCGCATACGGGCACGGCGATTATTTCGCCGTGACCGCGCAGCGCTTGCGCTTCTTCTTCGACAGCGCGGTCCCCGGCTGGAGCCTGATGCTGCCGATGTCGCTGGGGCTGTTTCTGATCGGCGCCGGACTGGTGCGCAGCGGCGTCGTCGCCGATCCGGCCAGGCACCGCGCCGCGTTGCGCGCGATCGTCGGTTACGGCGCGCCGATCGGCGCGGTGTCGACCGCAGTCAGCCTGATGCTCGACAGCGCGCCGTCGCTGGTGAGCTTCAGCGCGTCGTCGGTGTTGGCGCAGACCCTGCACACGCTCTCCGGTCTGCCGCTGGCGTTAGCGTTGATCGCCGCGGTGCTGTTGATCCTGCAGGCCGGTGCGCGTTGGCCGCTGCGCTTCGCCCCGGCCGGGCGCATGGCCTTGAGCAATTATCTGGCGCAGTCGCTGGTCGCGACCTGGGCGCTGTACCACTACGGGCTGAATCTGTGGGGCCGGTTGTCGTACGCCGAACTGTTCGCCGCGGCCTTGGTCTTGTTCGCCTTGCAGATGGCGGTGAGCGCGTGGTGGCTTCGGAATTACCGGTTCGGGCCGGTGGAATGGCTGTGGCGCGCGTTCTCGTACTGGCGCATACCGGCGATGCGGTTGCGCGGCGGCGACTAGGGTTCGCCGCGGCAACAAGAACGGCCCGCTCGCGCGGGCCGTTCGATGCGGCGTTGGCGCAACCGCCAACGCCGCAGAGTCGGTGCGATGCGCCGACTCAGTTCACGCTCACCGCCGTCCACACCCGGGCCAGGGTGGTGTACTCGGTCGAGGTGTTGCCGTACAGATCCGCGGCGGCCTGCAGCGTCCAGGTGCGCGCCTGCGGATAGGTGGTGCTGGAAACGAAGTAACGGGTCAGCGCGCGGTACATGATCGCGCCGACCTTGTTGCGGCCGATGCCGACGATGGCGGTGTCGTTGTTGCACACCAGCTGAGCCTTGGTGTAGTTGAAACCGGCCGGCACCACCGCGCCTTCCGAGGCCAGATAGAACATCCGGTTGAGCACGCCGGAGGTGTAGTGCGGATCGAACGGGCCGCGCGCGTAGGTCTGCGAGGCGGTGAAGCCGCCGGACGGGTAGCAGACCTTCGACTTGCCGTCGGCGTCCTGCTTGAACATCACCCGCAACGCTTTCTTGTCGCCGGGGTTGCTGATGTAGATCTCTTCGCCGATCAGGTAATCGCCCGGATCGTTGGCGTTGCCGACCGCGAACTCGACCAGGGTGCCGAAGATGTCGGAGACGCCTTCGTTGATGCCGCCGCTGTCCTTGATGTTGTAGTAGCCCAGGCGCGCGGTGGCGCCGGTCACGCCGTGGGTCATTTCGTGGCCGGCCACGTCGAGCGCGACCAGCGGGCGATAGGTGGTGCCGTCGCCGTCGCCGTACAGCATCGCGCTGCCGTCCCAGTACGCGTTGACCAGGTTGGTCGGGCCGTAATGGACGTAGCTGTTGACGCCGCGGCCGTCGTTGAAGATGCCGTTGCGGCCGTGGGTGTTCTTGTAATAGTCCCAGGTCGCGGCGACGCCGTAATGGGCGTCGGCGGCGGCCGAGGCGCGGTCGGAAGTGGTGTTGTTGCCCCAGGTATTGTCGGCGTCCTTGAACAGGGTGCCGCTGGCGCTGCTGCGGTTGCCGGCATCCCAGGTCTTGCCGTTGCCGCGGCTGGGATCGGTCATCTCGAAGCCGCCGGTGACCGAATTGGTGACGATGCCGACGTTGCCCAGGGTCAGGGTCTTGCCGGTGCCGTTGGCGGCCGCGGCGTGGACGTGGTCGTCTTCCTGCAGCAGCTTGCCGTTGCCGGCATCGATGAAATAGCTCAGGTTGCCCGGCGCCGGGCTGTCGTTGCGTTCGCCGCGCACGTCGACCTGATAGGCCAGGGTCGGCTGGACGCCGCGCGCGAACACCACCAACTGCGCGTCGGCCGAAGCGATGGTACCGTCGAACGCGGCGCCGGCTTCGACCCGCGCCTGTTCGGCGCTGAGCTTGGGCTTGAGATCGGGGCGGGCGAAGCTGCGCATGTCGTCGCCCTGGCTGATCGACAGCAACTGGCCGTCGCGGCTGTGCACGACGAAATCGCCGCCGACCACCGGCAGGCCTTCGTAGCTGCGCTCCATGCGCACGTGCTCGGTGCCGTCGCGGTCGACCATCACGTCGCGGGCGTGGAAGCCGTCGGCGGCGACGCGGTGAACCTGCTCGGAGGCGACGCCGTTGAGCAGGCCGCGCGCGCGGTCGGCGGCGGGCGAGGCGTCGGCTTGCGCCGGCGAGGTCGATGCGGCGGCCAGTTCGCTGCCCGCGCGCGCGCCGGTGCTGGCGAACAGCGCTGTCAGCGGCGAGTTGTGGCGTTGCGCCGCGGTTTGCGCCGCATTGGCGCTGGCGTTGGTGGTTTTGCCGGCGGGTGCGGCGTCGGCGGTGCTGTCGAACAGATCGGCGGTGGCTCCGGTGCGGTCGGCGACTAGCGCCAGCGCGGCGAGAATGGCGCTGGCGAGCAATACGGTCTTGGCTTGCATGTGCGGTCTTCCCCATAGAAGTAGGAAACGGTGGCCAAAGCGCGCCCGTACCGCGCCGGTGGCGGCAATGCGTCGGGAGCGGATGGACCCGCGGCGGCTCGGCATCGCGTACCGATGACGGGCGGGCAAACAGACGTTAGGCGCGGCGCGTGGCCGATGCGAAGCAAAACCAGTTCTGTGCGTCACACAATCGCACAGCTCAGTAAGCGGTCTGTCACACATTGCGTTTCAGTAATGACGTTCAGCCGCTGTGCGCTTGCACGGCCGTGTCCGCTGCGACAAGCACGGCTCAGCGCGACAAAGGCCCGATTCGGCCGATCCGCCCCGCCGCCGGATTCGGCTAAGTCCGCGAGCCGATTCGGGCAGTTTCGGCGCCGCTGGGATGCGGTGCCGGCGGGCGCGGTTTCATTGCCGAAACTCAGCATTCGATCCTCATCGTGGTGACACCCCGGCGCGATCCCGGCACGGCCGTTACTATGGTCGCCGGCGCCGCGACGGCGGCGCGCCATCGCCGCGCGGCGCGCGGGCCGATGGCCCAGCCAACGACGGAGCACGATGAGCGCAGTCCAGGTGGAAGCAGAACCGGCCGGCCCCGCGAGCGGGCGCGAGGACGTGATCGTGGTCGGCGCGGGCGTGATCGGTCTGACCTGCGCCCTGGCCTTGCTGGAAAGCGGGCGCGGGGTGCGGGTGATCGACGCCGGCCGGGTCGGCGGCGGCAGTTCGCACGGCAATTGCGGCACCATCACCCCCAGCCACGCCACTCCGCTGGCCGCGCCGGGGGTGATCGCGCAGGCGCTGCGCTGGATGCTGACCCCGGACGCGCCGCTGTACGTGCACCCCAAGCTGGACCCGCAGCTGTGGCGCTGGCTGCTGGGCTTCGCCGCGCGCTGCAATCCGCGCGACTGGCGCGCCAGCGCCCAGGCCAAGGCGGCCTTGCTCAACGACTCGCGGGCGCGGCTGGAAGACTGGGTGTCGCGCTACGGCCTGGTCTGCGAATTCGACAGTTCCGGCGTGGACTACGTGTTCCGCGACGCGCGCGCGTTCGAGCACGGTCAGCACGAACTGGATTTGCTGCGCGAGTTCGGCGTGCGGATCGAGCTGATCGACGGCGGCGCGTACGAAGCGCAAGACCCGGCGTTCAAGCCCGGCGTGGCCGGCGCGATCCGTTTCGATCACGACGCGGTGCTGCGGCCGGACAAGTACGTGGACGCGCTGGCCCAGGCGGTGCGCCAGCGCGGCGGCGAAATAATCGAGCAATGCGCCCTGCGCGGCGTGCGCCGCGACAGCGACGGGCTGAGCCTGGACACCGCGCGCGGCGTCTTGCGCGCGCGCGAGGCGGTGATCGCGCTGGGCGCGTGGTCGCCGCAGATGTCCGAAGCGATCGGGCTGCCGTCGCTGAAGCGGGTGATGCAGCCCGGCAAGGGCTATTCGATCACCTACGACCGTCCCGCGCTGGTGCCGCGCCGGCCGGTGGTGCTGCGCGAACGCAAGGTTTGCGTGACCCGCTGGGACAGCGGTTTCCGCCTGGGCAGCACGATGGAATTCTCCGGTTTCGACGACAGCCTCAACCCGCGCCGGCTGGCCGCGTTGGAGCGCGGCGCGGCCGAGTACCTGCACCAACCCGTCGGCCCGGTCGAGCGCGAGCGCTGGCAGGGCTGGCGGCCGATGAGCCTGGACGATGTGCCGCTGATCGGCGCGGTGCCGGGCCGCGACGGCCTGTGGCTGGCCACCGGCCACGGCATGATGGGCGTGAGCATGAGCGCCGGCACCGGCCAGTTGATCGCCGACCTGATCGCCGGCCGCGCCACCGCGATCGACCCGCATCCCTTCCGACCGGAGCGTTTTGCGTGAGCGAAGACGACAACACCCAAACCCATTTCGACCTGATCGTGATCGGCGGCGGCTCCGGCGGCCTGGCCGGCGCGTTCCGCGCGGCCGAGTACGGCGCGCGGGTGGCGCTGCTGGAACCGGCCCTGCTCGGCGGCACCTGCGTCAATGTCGGTTGCGTGCCGAAGAAAGCGATGTGGCTGGCCGCCGACATCGCGTCCAAATTGCGCATGGCGCAGTCGCTGGGCTTCGCCATCGAGCAACCCGAAGGGCGGCGCTGCGAACTGGACTGGCCGACCTTCATCGTCCACCGCCAGCGTTACATCGCCAACATCCACGAGAGTTACCGCAAGCGCCTGGACGCGGCCGGGATCGTGGTCGCGCCGATGCGCGCGCACCTGCTCGACGCCAACACGGTGGAGTGCGAGAACGGCGCGCGGCTGAGCGCGCCGCGGATCCTGATCGCGACCGGCGGCCACGCGGTCAAGCCGGAGATCCCGGGCGCCGAGCTCGGCGGCACCTCGGACGATTTCTTCACCTGGAACGCCGCGCCGGAACGGGTGGGCATCGTCGGCGCGGGTTACATCGCGGTCGAATTGGCCGGCGTGTTGCAGGCGCTGGGCAGCCGGGTCGAAGTGTTCGCGCGCGGCGCGCGGCTGCTGGAAGGATTCGACGCGGAATTGACCGCGCAGCTGTCAGACGATTATTGCCAGAGCGGCGTGCGCCTGCATTTCGGCCACGCCGTCGCGGCGCTGGAAGCCGATGGGACGAAGGTGCGGGTGCGCGGCGTCGACGGCTCGCTCAGCGAGGCCTTCGACAAAGTGGTGTTCGCCACCGGGCGCCGGCCCAATACCTCGCGTCTGGGTTTGAGCCAGCTTGGAGTGAAGCTCGATGAGCGCGGCCATATCGTCGTCGATGAGCTGCACGCGACCAACGTGCCCGGGGTGAATGCGGTCGGCGATGCGACCACCGACGTGCAGCTGACTCCGGTGGCGATCGCCGCCGCGCGCCGGCTGATGGATCGGGTGTACGGCAAGCGCGAAGGCCGGCTGGACCAGCGCGATATTCCGACCGTGGTGTTCGCCCATCCGCCGATCGGCAAGGTCGGCTTGACCGAAGACGAGGCGCGCCAGCGACATGGTGACAATCTGCACATCTATCGCGCCGGCTTTCGGCCGATGCTGTACGCCCTGGCCGAGTCGCCGCAGCGCAGCCTGTTCAAGCTGATCTGCGTCGGCCAGGAGCGCCGCGTGGTCGGCATCCATCTGCTCGGCGAAGCCGCCGATGAGATGCTGCAAGGCTTCGCGGTGGCGCTCAAGCGCGGCATCACCCTGGACGACCTGCGCGACACGGTCGCCATCCATCCGACCAGCGCCGAAGAAGTGGTGCTGATGCGTTGAGCGACCCAGGCGAAAGGGGACTGCAAGGCATGAACGACTCACACCGCGTGAACCTTCGGCATCGGACCTTGCGCGCGGCGATCGCCGCGATGTTCGTCGCCGGCGTCGCGTTCGCCACAACCGCACAAGCCGCCGATACGCAAATCGACATCGCCGATTTGCTCAGCGCGCCGCAGCCCGAACAACTGACCGCCGCGCAGAACGCGCCGGTAATGGCCTGGGTGAGCAACGAGCGCGGCGTGCGCAATCTGTGGGCGGCGCGCGCGCCGGAATTCGCGCCGCGCCAGCTCAGCGGCTACGACGAAGACGACGGCCAACTGCTGGGCGCGTTGCAGCTCAGCCGCGACGGCCGCTGGCTGGCCTACGTGCGCGGCGGTTCGGCCGACGCGGCCGGCAACAACAGCAATCCCGACGGCGACCCGGACGGGCGCGAACAAGCGGTGTGGCTGGTCGCCAGCGACGGCTCGGGCAAGCCGCAGCGCATCGCCGCCGGCCGCGCGGTGCAGTTCGCGCCTGGCGGCGACGCCTTGATCGTGCAAGGCCGCGGCATCGGTTGCTATCCGTTGCCGGGCGCGACCGCGCCGGGCTGGTGCAAGGAAGCGCTGATCAAGACCCGCGGCGCCAACAGCGCGGCCGAGTTCTCGCCCGACGGCAAGTTGCTGGCGTTCAGCAGCAATCGCGGCGACCACGCTTTCATCGGCGTGCTCGATCTGGCCGCGCGCTCGGTGCGCTGGATCGGCGCGGATTTCTCCAACGACGCCAATCCGGTGTTTTCGCCCGACGGCCGCCGCATCGCCTTCCTGCGCACCCGCGCCACCCGCGGCGGCGAGCAATTCGATCTGACCAAAACCAATCCCTTCGAAATCTGGACCGCGGAGGTCGACACGGGACTGGCCAAGAAGGTGTTCCGTTCCAGCGACAGCGCAGGCGGCTACGCCCAGTTCAACGGCGCCGACCCGTTGCTGTGGAGCCGCGATAACCGGCTGATCTTCGCTTCCGAACAAAGCGGCTGGCTGCATTGGTATGCCTTGCCGCCCGAAGGCGGCGCGCCGTCGCCGCTGAGCCGCGGCGAGTGCGAGGCCGAAACCATCGCCCTGGCCGACGACGGCGCGTTCTTGTTCAGCGGCAACTGCGCGCAGATCGATCACCGCCAGATCTTCAGCGTCGACGCCAAGGGCGCGGCGCAGACGCTGCTCAGCGGCAAGGACGAAATTTCCACCGAACCGGCGCTGCTGGCCGGCGGCCAGTGGATCGCCTTCCGCCACGCCGACGCGCGCCGGCCGACCGCGATCGCGGTGATGGCGCGCGCGGGCGGCGAGCCGCGGCGGATTTTCCCGGCCAAGTTGCCGGCGCAGTTCCCGATCGATCGCTTGGTCGAACCCAAGACCATCAGCTTGAGCGCCAGCGACGGAGTGACCTCGCACGCGACCGTGTTCGAACCGCCGGCCAGCTTCAAGGGCAAGCGCGCGGCGCTGATCTACGTGCACGGCGGCCCGATCCGGCAAATGCTGCCGGGCTGGCATTACAGCAGCTACTACTACAACGACTACGCCAGCAACCAATGGCTGGCCAGCCGCGGCTACGTGGTGTTGGCGCTGAACTACCGCGACGGCACCGGCTACGGACAGAAGTTCCGCCTGGCCGACAAACAAGGCCCGCGCGGCGCGTCCGAATACCAGGACGTGCTCGCCGCGCAGGCGTGGTTGGCCAAACGCGAAGACGTCGACCCGCGCCGGATCGGCATCTACGGCGGTTCCTACGGCGGTTTCCTCACCGCCTCGGCCCTGGCGCGCAACTCCGACCTGTTCGCCGCCGGCGTCGACCGCCACGGCGTACACGACTGGCGCGAAAGCGCCAAGGGCGGCGACAACAGCGGCCTGTGGGGGCTCAAGCCCGACGAACTGGACACCGCGTTCAAGTCCTCGCCGGTCGCGCATATCCAGGGCTGGCGTTCGCCGGTGCTGATCGTCCACGGCGACGACGACCGCGCGGTCAAGTTCGCCCAGAGCGTGGACCTGGTCGAACGCCTGCGCGAACGCAAGCTGCCGGTGGAAACCCTGGTGATCCCCGACGAAGATCACTTCTTCCTGCGCTACGCGAGTTGGCTTCAGGTCCATCGCAGTACCATGGACTTCTTCCGCCGGCACCTGCCGTCCGGCGCCGACTGAATCTGTCTCTATTGAATCCGTCTCCATGACCATCCCGCATCCGACCGAACCGGTTTTCCAGTTGCACCGCGGCAGCGCGCCGCTGCTGATCAGCCTGCCGCACGACGGCTCGCTGATCCCCGAGGCGTTCAAGGCGCGCATGGTCGAATCGGCCCGGCGCGCGCCCGATACCGACTGGCACGTCTCGCGCCTGTACGCGTTCGCGCTGGAACTGGGCGCCTCGATCCTGGTGCCGCGCCATTCGCGCTACGTGGTCGATCTGAACCGGCCGCCGGACGATGTTTCGCTGTATCCCGGCCAGAACACCACCGGCCTGTGCCCGGCGGTGCAGTTCAGCGGCGAGCCGGTGTACCTGGACGGGCAATCCCCGGACGAGGCCGAGGTGGCCGAGCGGGTGGAGCTGTACTGGCGTCCGTACCACGACACCCTGGTCGCCGAACTCGACCGCATCCGCGGCGAGCACGGCCGCGCGGTGCTGTGGGAAGGCCATTCGATCCGCGGCGAAGTGCCGTTCCTGTTCGAAGGCCGCTTGCCCGATCTCAACCTGGGCACCGCCGCCGGCGCCAGCTGCTCGCCGGAGCTGCAAGCGCGGTTGGAGGGCGTGCTGGCCGCGCAGAACGGTTACGACTGGATCGCCAACGGCCGCTTCAAGGGCGGTTACATCACCCGCCATTACGGCGATCCGGAGATCGGCGTGCAGGCGGTGCAACTGGAACTGAGCCAGCGCAATTACATGGACGAAGACAGCTTCGCCTACGACGAAGCCAAGGCCGCGCGCCTGCAGCCGCTGCTGCGCGATTTGCTCAGCGCGACCCTGGAATCGCAGCGCGCATGAGCCCGGCGCGCGCGTCGGCGTCGCGCGGCGCGCCCGCGCGGACCGAGCCGGCTGCGCCGTCCGCGACCCTGGCCTTGACCCAGGCGCGCGCGCTGCACCTGCACGCGCAAGGCTTGCTCGCGCGCCCGCGCAAACGCGCGACCCGCGCCGACGCGCTGGCCGCGATCGCGCGCATGCAACTGCTGCAGATCGACACCATCCACGTGGTCGCGCGCAGCCCGTATCTGGTGTTGTTCTCGCGGCTGGGCTCGTACCCGGCGCAGTGGCTGGAACAGTTGCTGGCCGAACGCGAGATCTTCGAAATCTGGGCGCACGAAGCCTGCTTCGCGCCGATGGGCGATTACCTGCTGCATCGCAACGCCCATTCGCAGCGCGCCCACCATTGGGCGATCCGCAACGCCGAGCATCATCGCCAGACCAGCGGCGCCAAGATCGACCGCCTGCTCGCCCACATCCGCGAACTCGGCCCGGTCAAATCCTCGGATTTCGAGCGCGAACCGGGGCGCGGCGGTGGCGGTGGCTGGTGGGGCTGGAAAGACGAAAAGCGCTGGCTCGAAGCCGGTTTCGCCCTGGGCGAGCTGATGGTGGCGCGGCGCGAGAACTTCCACCGCGTCTACGACCTCAGCGAACGCGTGGCCGGCGTCGCGGTGCCCGGTTGGGACGCGACCTTGATTGACGCCGACACGGTGCGGCGCGAAACCGTGCTCAAGTCGGTGCGCGCGCTCGGGATCACCCAGGCGCGCTGGATTGCCGACTACTTCCGCACCAAGCCGCGCTGGCGCGACGCCGACCTGGACGCCTACGTCGACCGCGGCGAGCTGTTGCGGGTGGCGGTGAAGGGCTGGGACGCGCCGGGTTACGTCCACCCCGATCACGCCGCGGCGCTGTCGCAGGCCGCCGCCGGCCGCTTGCGCGCGACCCACGCGACTTTGCTGTCGCCGTTCGATCCGTTGGTCTGGGATCGCGAACGCGCCAGCGAATTCTTCGGTTTCGATTACACCCTGGAGTGCTACACGCCCGAACCCAAACGCCGCTACGGCTATTTCGTGCTGCCGATCCTGGCGCGCGGCAGGCTGGTCGGGCGTCTGGACGCGAAGGCGCACCGCGCCCAGGGCGAATTTGAGATCAAGGCCCTGCATCTGGAAGAGGGCGTGGCGCCGGACGAAGCGTTGGCGGCGGAGATCGCCCAGGCCATCGACGATTGCGCGCGTTGGCACCAGACGCCGACGGTAAAAATCGGGCGTTGCCGGCCGGCGGCGTTCGCCAAGCCGCTCAAGGCCGCATTAGCCGGCTTGCGCTAAAGGCTGGCTGTGGGCAGCGGCCTTGCACGGCAGCATCTTCGGTAGCCAGTTTCCTGCGCTGTCGCGCGTCCAGCGCAGATCGCGCGCATTGTCCTGTTCGCAATGGATGTCGCGCTGCGATTGTGGGCCGCCATCGATCCGCCGCCATCGAAGCGTGCAGCGAGGGCCGCAGACTTGCCAGGCCACTACGCTGTCGTCCGGAGAGAATCCGGCCGCGCGCAGATTGCCCACGCCCAAGCGATTCTGCCGCAGATCCGGCGACGACAGATCGGTCTGGCGGACGCCATCGGCGGCAAAACGCAACAGCAGCAAGCGCAGACGGTTGGGCGGAGATTGATTGGGCACCGCGACCATCACGCTGTCGGCTTTGTGGCCCCAGGTATAGATGTCCTGGGTGTCGGCGTGCATCTGGTCGGCGGGCGCGGCCTGTTTTTCGCCCGGGGCTTTCCAGGGCACGGACTCCAACAGGATTGCGCTCAGCGTCGCGTCCAGATCGGACGAGCAATCCAGGCACGACAAACGCCGGCCGGTGCGGGTGTCGAACATGTAGCCGGCGCGGCGGGGCCCTGCCGGGTGGCCGTCGGGCCTGGGCAAGACGCTGACGATGATCCAGCGCGCAGAATCGATCCGGACGTTCGCAGCGTGCTCGATCTCTATGAAGTTACCTTCGATGCACTTGCCGGTGACGGTCGAGCAAAGCTCGGCGCCGGTTGGCCAAGTACTGCTGGTGATGATGAAGGACGCGGTCTTCGTATGCGACTTCAGGCGGAATACGCCGATATTCTGGATCTGCGTGTCGCGATACACGCAACCGGCCAAGCAGATCGCCAGTACCGACAGCCAAAGCCAACGTCCCATGTCCGGCTCCGCGAAAATGAGCATCCAGCATAACCGTTCCCGCGCGGCGGCCGATCCGGCCGCGGCGTTATGCGCGCTCGGCCAGCACCATATACGCGGCCAACAGCCCCAGCAACGGAATCATATTCAAGATCAACGCCGGCACCGCCAGCGAACGCCGTTCGCCGCGGAACAGCGCGGTGATCGCCAGCAGCGAGCCGAACAACCAACTCGCCGCGCTGTACATGATCGCCTTGCCGGTGCAATGCAGGCTCCAGTCGCCGCACTGGCTCTCCGGCGTCAGCCCGAACACCACCAGCCACGCCAACGCCGGGCCCAGCAACAGTGCGAACCAGGACAGCGCGCCGAACAGGCGCCCGGCCGATTCGTCGGGCTGCTTGCGTCGGATCGCTTCGCTTTCAGTGGCCATGAGCACGATCCTCGCGGTCGCAGTGGCGCCCGGCGTGCGCGGTGGGGGTGTCGCGTCCTTTCATGTGGATCTCCTTGGGGCCGGGGCGATGCCGGCAGGTTGCCGCAAGCTATCGCATGGCCATGTGATTGTGCGGCTGGCGCAAGCGGGAACGGCGGCGCGGCGATGTTGTGAGAGCGTGGTCGCGGCTCGCGCCGCTCTACAGCGAGCAAGTGCGGCCGCGATCGCTCCCTGTAGCAGCGGCGCAAGCCGCGACCGCGGCAATGAAGCGGCCGCGCGCGGCCCGGAATCGTATCGAAAACGAAACGCCGCCCTCAGGCGGCGTTTCAAGCAAACCAAGAGCCGGGATGCGTCGCCGGGAAGCGCTCGGCAACCCAGGGCCCGGGCGTCGGTCAGACTTCCAGCGTGGCCAGGTCGCCCTTGGTTTCCAGCCAGTTCTTGCGGTCGCCCGAACGCTTCTTGGCCAACAGCATGTCCATCAGCGAATGGGTCTGGGCGTTGTCGTCGACGGTCAGCTGGACCAGACGGCGGGTGTCGGGATGGATGGTCGACTCGCGCAACTGCGAGGCGTTCATCTCGCCCAGGCCCTTGAAGCGGGTGACGTTGATCGCGCCGCGGATTTTCTCGCGTTCGATCTTCTCCAGCAGGATCCGCTTTTCTTCTTCGTCCAGCGCGTAGAACACCTGCTTGCCCACGTCGACGCGGAACAGCGGCGGCATCGCCACGAAGATGTGGCCGGCCGCGACCAGCGCCGGGAAGTGGCGCAGGAACAGCGCGCTGAGCAAGGTGGCGATGTGCAGGCCGTCGGAGTCGGCGTCGGCCAGGATGATGACCTTGCCGTAACGCAGTCCGCCGATGTCTTCCTTGCCCGGGTCGCAGCCGATGGCCACGGCCAGATCGTGCACTTCCTGCGAACCCAGCACGCTGCCGGAAGCGACTTCCCAGGTGTTGAGGATCTTGCCGCGCAGCGGCAGGATCGCCTGGAAGTCCTTGTCGCGGGCCTGGCGCGCGCTGCCGCCGGCCGAGTCGCCTTCCACCAGGAACAGCTCGGTGCGCGAGAGATCCTGCGAGGTGCAGTCGGCGAGCTTGCCGGGCAGGGCCGGGCCCTGGGTGATCTTCTTGCGGACGATCTGCTTTTCGGTCTTCAGGCGTGCGGCGGCGCGCTCGATCGCCAGCTGGGCGATCTTTTCGCCGAGTTCGGTGTGCTGGTTGAGCCACAGCGAGAACGCGTCGTGGGCGGCGCCTTCGACGAAGCCGGCGGCCTGGCGCGAGGACAAACGCTCCTTGGTCTGACCGCTGAACTGCGGGTCGGTCATCTTGATGCTGAGCACGAACGCGACCCGGTCCCACACGTCTTCCGGCGCCAGCTTGACCCCGCGCGGCAGCAGATTGCGGAAGTCGCAGAACTCGCGCAGCGCGTCGGTGAAGCCGGTGCGCAGGCCGTTGACGTGGGTGCCGTGCTGGGCGGTCGGGATCAGGTTGACGTAGCTCTCTTGGGTCAGCTCGCCGTCCGGCACCCAGGCCACCGCCCAGTCGACCACTTCGGTGTCTTTCTTGAGCTGGCCGACGAACAGATCCGGCGGCAGCAGCTCGCGCTGCGGCTGGCCTTCGCGCAGCTCGCCCGACAGGTAGTCGCGCAGGCCGTCTTCGTAATACCACTCGGTGCGCTCGCCGGTGGCTTCGTCGAACAGGGTGACCTTGAGGCCGGGGCACAGCACCGCCTTGGCCCGCAGCACGTGCTTGATCGAGCGCAGGTTGATCTTGGCGGTGTCGAAATACTTGGCATCCGGCCAGAACCGCACCCGGGTGCCGGTGTTCTTCTTGCCGACGCTGCCGACCACTTCCAAGGGCGTGGCGCGATCGCCGTCCTTGAAGGTCATGCGGTATTCGTTGCCGTCGCGCTTGATGTGCACTTCCACCAGCTTGGACAGCGCGTTGACCACGCTGACGCCGACGCCGTGCAGACCGCCGGAGAAGGTGTAGTTCTTGTTGCTGAACTTACCGCCGGCGTGCAGGCGGGTCAGGATCAGCTCCACGCCGGGGACTTTTTCCTCCGGATGGATGTCCACCGGCATGCCGCGGCCGTCGTCGGAGACCTCGCAGCTGCCGTCGGCGTACAGGGTCACCTCGATGCTGCGGGCGTGGCCGGCCAGGGCCTCGTCGACCGAGTTGTCGATGACTTCCTGGGCCAGATGGTTCGGCCGGCTGGTGTCGGTATACATGCCCGGACGGCGTTTGACCGGGTCCAGTCCGGAAAGGACTTCGATATCGGCGGCGTTATAGCGACTGCTCATTAACTGTTGGGCGTGGCCGTGGGGTTCGGAGCGGCGAGGATGAACACGGCGGGCAGGGTGGTCAAGCCGCGCGGTGTGAAGATCGGCCGGAAAGCTTGCGTGGCGGGCGTCTCGCGGTTTGAGACCGGGGCGGCGGGCGGGGCGGCGGGCGTTCGCCGGCGCCGGGCGCGGTCGCGGGCCGCGTGGCATGATCCGGCCATCGATCGCGAGGCGCTGGACGTTCCCGCGCGGCATGACTGAAAGGATGCACCGATGAAATCGCCTACCGCCGCCTGGCTGATCGTGCTCGCGATCTACTGCGCCTCGTTGTTTTTCGCCGGGCTCCATGGCGGCGGCACCTCGCTCGACGGCTGGGTGCTGCTGATGTTCGGTTGGGTCCAGGCGTTCGACGGACGTTGTTTCGCCTGGCTGGCCAATCCGGCCTTCGGGGTGGCGTTGTTGCTGTTCATCAGCAAGCGCTACCGGGCGGCGGGGATTCTGGCGCTGGTGGCGCTGGCGATCGGGCTGGATACCTTCAGGGTGGAGCGCTTCGCCTACAACGAGGCCGGCCACACCGCCGAGGTCGATTCGGTCGGCCTGGCCTTCTATTTGTGGGAGGCGAGTTTCCTGATGCTGGCGGCGTTCGCGTTGGGCCCGCGTCAGCCGATGGTCGGCAAGATCCCGTAAGGCCGCGGTCATTGAATCGCCGAGGTTCGGGCCGCATATTCAGGAGCGTCCGGCAGGCCCGTCGAATCGCCCTCGCGGCGTCCGTTCAGGCGCGAGCGAGGGTGCTGGCGCTAGGGTTCGCGGCGTCGCAGCAGGGAAGCGGCGAGCGACCGGCGAAGCCAGAGGCCGCCGAGAGTCGTCGAAATCCGGCGCAGCGCCGGTTCCACCCGTTTCAGGAGGCCATCTTATGAAGATCGATCTGTCCAAAGCCCGCAAGCTGCTCATCCCCGCCGCCATCGCCGCCGCCCTGACCGTGCTGATGGCGCCGAGCGCGTTCGCCCAGCAGGACCCGCAGGCCGACAAGAAGGCCGAAGACGCCAAGAAGGCCGAGGACGCGAAGAAAGCCGAGGCCAAGAAGAAGGCCGACGCCGACAAGAAGAAGTCCGGCGACCGCGGCGTCGAGCCGGAGGAAGAGGGCGACAAGTAAGGCCCTTAGGTCCATACATCCCTAGCGCCGCTCACGCGGCTCGCCAGCGCCCCGGCCTCGTGTCGGGGCGTTGTGTTTTTTGGCCCCCGCACATGGCTAGACTCGGTTCGCCCATGGCAGCGGCGACAGCGCAGGAGCGGGGATGCACAAGTCGATGGCGGCGGTTCTGGCGGTATGCGCGGCGGTCGGCTGCGCGCATGTGGGCGCCGATGCGGAGGACGACTTCGAGACGCCGCCGGGGTGTTCGGGCGTTCCCGGAGATTTCCGAACGCCGGACGCGGCGCGGCGGGCGGATCCACCGACCCATGGACCCGGCACGCTCGCGACCCCCGCGCGGATCAAGCTGCGGCGCGAAGCGGTGCGCTGGAAGGAATTGCCGCCGCTGTACGTATTCGATCCGGACGGCGCCCGGGTCTACTCGCTCAGCGGCCACGATCCGACCAGGGACGATATTCCGCTGGAGTGGCTCAGGCAGGCCCCGTTCGACCGCGCCGAGGCCGTGTCTTACTGGGGCGAGGTCGTCGACAACCAGTTTTATCTGGTCCCCGAGTTCGATACCTGCGAACTGATCGCCGCGCTGGACCAGCCGCTGGGAACGTCGGCGCCGCCGCGCGGTCTGTTGTTCTTGCAATACGTGTCGCGCGACTGCCGGAGCTGCGATGAGTTGTCCAGAGCGATCGAACAGGTGATCGGTGCGCATCCGGATCGCCCGTTCCGCTGGGTCCAGATCGAAAGTCCGGTGCCGGTTTCCAGCCGTTAGCGGCACTCTGGCTAGCGTACACCGTTGCGATCAAAACCGCGGCCGGCCATTAAGCCCGGTGCGATAGCTTGGAACCGAACGGGAGCGTGGCTTGAGCCATCCTTGCAAAGCCGGATTCTGGGTAGTGCTGGCCTGTCTGTTCGGCCTGCCGGCGCTGGCGCGCGAGCCGCGTTACACCGTGGTCGCCATCGATCCGCACACGCAGACGCTGGGCCTGTATCTGCGCGACGACAGCGGCCGGCCGCTGCATACGCCGGCGCGGCTGCAACGCTGGCTCGCCGGGCGCGGCCAATACCTGCGCTACGCGATGAACGCTGGCATGTACGAACCCGATTATTCGCCGGTCGGCTTGTTGGTCGTCGACGGCAAGCAACTCTCGC
Organism: Pseudomonas sp. CGJS7; assembly: GCF_036961695.1. NCBI lineage: Bacteria > Pseudomonadati > Pseudomonadota > Gammaproteobacteria > Pseudomonadales > Pseudomonadaceae > Pseudomonas > Pseudomonas sp. CGJS7. The sequence goes on from NZ_JBAMDI010000052.1 coordinate 29,441, forward strand.
CGCTCAACCTGCGCGAGGGCGAGGGCAATTTCTATCTCAAGCCCAACGGCGTATTCCTGCTGTCCGATGCCGGCGCGCAAGTGGTCGAGTCCTCGCGTTATCCCGGGCTGGCCCGCGGCGTGCGCCTGGCGACCCAGTCCGGGCCGTTGCTGGTGCAGGACGGGCGCATCCATCCTGGTTTCGATCCGGACTCGAAATCGCGGCATATCCGCAACGGTGTGGCGGTCAAGGACGGCCAGGTGCTGCTGGTGATCAGCGACACGAAGGTGAACCTGTACGAATTCGCCGCGTATTTTCGCGACCAGCTGCATTGCCGCGACGCCTTGTACCTCGATGGCAGCGTGTCGACGCTGTATGCGCCGGAATTGCGCAGGAAGGGTTGGCGCGCAAAACTCGGGCCGATGTTCGGCGTGATCGAGTAAGGGAGGATCCGATGGCCTTGCGTATCGTCAGATTGGGCAGCGCCCGGGCCGCGGGCGAGGGCACCCGCATCGGCACCGTGCGGCGTCCGCCGCGCGGGGTGCCGAAGGCCGAATTCGCCTCGCAGGATTGGTACGACGTGTGGTTTCCGACGTTGGCGCCGAGCCTGGAGACGATGAAGCAGGCCCAGGCGGCGCAGACGCCGGCGCAGTGGAACGCGTTCGTGCGCAAGTACAAGGCCGAGATGGCCGCGCCCGATGCCGCGCATGCGCTCGCGCTGCTGGCGGCGCTGTCGCACCACAGCGATTTCTCGGTCGGTTGCTATTGCCAGGACGAATCGCACTGCCATCGCTCGATCCTGCGCGAGTTGCTGCTGGCGCGGGGGGCGAGGTTGGTCTGAAGCCCGGCATGGGCGGTATCCCCCGCAGACTTCGGGGTTACGCCGTTGGCCGGCTGTCGCGGTCGCGGCACGCGCCGCTCCTACAGGGGGACCGGCGCGGGTTTGAGGGGGCGGTTGGTTTCCGGAAACCGGCGCAAAGCCTTGCAGCGCAAGGGCTGGCGGGGCTTTGCCGAGGCCGGCGCCGCTGTCAAGCAGTCGCGGCTTCACGTTCCAGCCTGTAAACTGCGGCTTTCCAGCGGCAGCAAAATCCATGACTCCCCTGATTTTCGTCACCGGCGGCGTGGTGTCCTCCTTGGGTAAGGGCATCGCAGCGGCCTCGTTGGCGGCCATCCTCGAAGCGCGCGGCCTGCGCGTGACGATGATGAAGCTCGACCCCTACATCAACGTCGACCCGGGCACCATGAGCCCGTTCCAGCACGGCGAGGTCTACGTCACCGACGACGGCGCCGAGACCGACCTGGACCTGGGCCATTACGAGCGCTACCTGCGCACGCGCCTGAGCCGCAAGAACTCGATCACCACCGGCCGGATCTACGAGAACGTGATCCGCAAGGAACGCCGCGGCGATTACCTCGGCGGCACCGTGCAGGTGATCCCGCACATCACCGATGAGATCAAGCGCCTGATCGTGGAGGCCACCGAAGGCTTCGACGTGGCCCTGGTCGAGGTCGGCGGCACCGTCGGCGACATCGAGTCGCTGCCGTTCCTGGAGGCGATCCGCCAGCTGCGCACCGAACGCGGCCCCGAGCACGCCTTGTTCATGCACCTGACCCTGGTGCCGTACATCGCCGCCGCCGGCGAGCTCAAGACCAAGCCGACCCAGCACTCGGTCAAGGAACTGCGCTCCATCGGCATCCAGCCCGACGTGCTGCTGTGCCGCAGCGAGCAGCCGCTGCCCGACAGCGAGCGCCGCAAGATCGCCTTGTTCACCAACGTGCCGGAAAAGGCGGTGATCTCGGCGGTCGATCTGGACAACATCTACAAGCTGCCGCAGTGGTTCCACGAGCAGGGCCTGGACGCGATCGTGCTCGACCGCCTGCGCCTGCAGCCGGGCCCGGCCGATCTGGCCGAGTGGAACGAAGTCGTCGATGCCTCCGAGCATCCGGTCGACGAAGTCACCATCGCCGTGGTCGGCAAGTACATCGACCACCAGGACGCGTACAAGTCGCTGTCCGAAGCGCTCAAGCACGGCGGCTTGCGCCAGCGCACCAAGGTCAAGCTGAAGTGGCTGGAATCTAGCGAGATCGAGCGCGACGGCGTGGAGTCGCTGAAGGACGTCGACGGCATCCTGGTGCCGGGCGGGTTCGGCGATCGCGGCTTCGAAGGCAAGGTCGCCACCGCCAGGTACGCGCGCGAAAACAAGGTCCCGTATTTCGGCATCTGCTACGGCATGCAGGCGGCGGTGGTCGATTACGCCCGCCATGTGGTCGGTCTTGAGAACGCCAACAGCAGCGAAAACGACAAGCACAGCCCGCATCCGGTGATCGGCCTGATCACCGAGTGGCGCACCGCCACCGGCGAAGTCGAGCGCCGCAGCGAAGCCAGCGACCTGGGCGGCACCATGCGCCTGGGCCTGCAGGATCAGCGGATCAAGCCCGGCACCCTGGCGCGCGAGCTGTACGGCAAGGACGTGGTCGGCGAGCGTCACCGCCACCGTTACGAATTCAACAACCGCTACCGCACCCAGTTGGAAGACGCCGGTCTGGTGATCGCGGCCAAGTCGATGGACGACCTGCTGGTCGAGATGATCGAACTGCCGCGCGCCCAGCACCCGTGGTACCTGGCCTGCCAGGCGCATCCGGAATTCCTGTCGACTCCGCGCGACGGCCATCCGTTGTTCATCGGCTTCGTCCGCGCCGCGCGCGAGGCCAAGGCCGGCGGCAAGCTGTTGCGTGAGGTCAAGGGTTGAATCCCGCTCCGCCCGGTCCGTCCGGTCGGGCGGAGACTTCGCAGGCGGCCGCGGCATCGGGCCGGCCTGTTCGCAACGATGTTCGTAGTACCGGCAAATGGCTGATGCTGCTCGCGCTGGGCGTGCTGTTGGCCGGGGTGGTGGCTTTCAAGCTCATCCTCGGCGACGGTGTCGACAATTACGGCATGGTGTTCTTCCCGCTGGCGTTGGTGGTCTCGTGCATTGCCGTGCCGTTGGCGTTGATCGGGATAACTATGTGGTTGCTCGGTCTGGCGCGGGCCAGGCGCTGCGGCGGCTCGGGTTGAGCGCGGCCGCGCTTGAGTCGGCGGCCGCCGGCATCCATGTGATGGCGATATCTCGCGCGGGCTCGAACGCGCACTCATGAACCTAGGAAGCAAGCGATGAAACTCTGCGGCTTTGACGTCGGTCTCGACCAGCCTTTCTTTCTGATCGCCGGCCCCTGCGTGATCGAGTCGATGCAGTTGCAGCTCGACGTCGCCGGCCAGCTCAAGGAAATCACTTCGGCGCTGGGCATTCCCTTCATCTTCAAGTCCAGCTTCGACAAGGCCAACCGCACCTCGGCCACCAGCTTCCGCGGCCCCGGCCTGGAAGAGGGGCTCAAGGTGCTGGCCGAGGTCAAGCGCCAGATCGGCGTACCGGTGCTGACCGACGTGCACGAATACACGCCGATGGCCGAGGTCGCCTCGGTGGTCGACGTGCTGCAGACCCCGGCCTTCCTGTGCCGGCAGACCGATTTCATCCAGAACGTGGCGCGCGCCGGCAAGCCGGTCAACATCAAGAAGGGCCAGTTCCTCTCGCCCTGGGAGATGAAGCACGTCACCGCCAAGGCCAAGGCCACCGGCAACGAGGCGATCATGGCCTGCGAGCGCGGCGCCAGCTTCGGCTACAACAATCTGGTCAGCGACATGCGCTCGCTGAGCGTGATGCGCGACACCGGCTGTCCGGTGGTGTTCGACGCGACCCATTCGGTGCAGTTGCCCGGCGGCATGGACGGCAAGTCCGGCGGCCAGCGCGAGTTCGTGCCGGTGCTGGCGCGCGCGGCGATCGCGGTCGGCGTGTCGGGCGTGTTCATGGAAACCCACCCCAAACCCGAGGAGGCCTTGTCCGACGGCCCCAACGCGGTGCCGCTGCCGAAGATGCGCGGCCTGCTGGAGACCCTGGTCGAGCTGGACCGGATCACCAAGAAGAACGGGTTCCTGGAGCAAGACTTCTGATCGCCGGAGCCCGGACCCCGCATTCGGCCCCGGCGCGGGCCGATTTCGCAGCCGCTACCGTCCCGGATCGCCATTTTCGCGCGCCGCCCGCCCGGGCCGGCCGCGTTCTCGGCTATCTTTCGTCCCGACCCTCTTCCCCACTGAACCCGACCGCCCTCACATGAGCACGATCACCCAGATCCACGCCCGCGAAATCCTCGACAGCCGAGGCAACCCGACCCTGGAAGCCGAGGTCACCCTGGCCGACGGCAGCTTCGGCCGCGCCCTGGTCCCCTCCGGCGCCTCCACCGGCAGCAAGGAAGCCGTGGAACTGCGCGACGGCGACAAGACCCGCTACCTCGGCAAGGGCGTGCGCAAGGCGGTGGAGAACGTCAACACCACCATCGCCCAGGCGCTCAAGGGCCTGGACGCGACCGATCAGGCCGGCCTGGACCGGCGCATGATCGATCTGGACGGCACCGAGAACAAAGGCCGCCTGGGCGCCAACGCGCTGCTCGGCGTTTCCCTGGCCAACGCCCACGCCGTGGCCGCCTCGAAGAAGCTGCCGCTGTGGAAGTACCTGGCCGGCGACCGTCAGGCCGTGTTGCCGGTGCCGATGATGAACATCATCAACGGCGGCGCGCATGCCGATAACAATGTCGACCTGCAGGAATTCATGATCCTGCCGGTCGGCGTGCCGAACTTCGCCGAGGCGCTGCGCGCCGGCGCCGAGGTGTTCCACGCGCTCAAGTCGGTGCTCAAGGGCCGCGGCCTGAGCACCGCGGTCGGCGACGAAGGCGGTTTCGCCCCGGACCTGCGCAGCAACGAAGAAGCGCTGGAAACCATCCTGGAAGCGATCGGCAAGGCCGGTTACAAGGCCGGCGAAGACATCCTGCTGGGCCTGGACGTGGCTTCCACCGAGTTCTACGACAACGGCAAGTACCACCTGGTCGGCGAAGGCAAGCGCCTGACCAGCGAGCAGTTCGTCGACTTCCTCGCCAACTGGGCCGCGCAGTACCCGATCGTGACCATCGAAGACGGCATGGCCGAGGACGATTGGGCCGGCTGGAAGCTGCTGACCGAAAAGATCGGCAACAAGGTGCAACTGGTCGGCGACGATCTGTTCGTGACCAACCCGAAGATCTTCGCCGAAGGCATCGACAAGCACGTCGCCAACGCGATCCTGATCAAGGTCAACCAGATCGGCACCCTGACCGAGACCCTGGAAGCGGTCGCCATGGCCGACCGGGCCAAGTACGCGGCGGTGATTTCGCACCGTTCCGGCGAAACCGAAGACACCACCATCGCCGACATCTCGGTCGCCACCACCGCGACCCAGATCAAGACCGGCTCGCTGTGCCGCAGCGATCGCGTGGCCAAGTACAACCAGCTGCTGCGCATCGAAGAAGCGCTCGGCGCCGGCGCGCGTTACGCCGGTCGCGACGCGTTCGTGTCGCTGCGTCGCTGAGACCGGACTGAGCGCGATGGCGGAAAAGACGGGCAAACGCTGGCAGGCCCTGCTGGTGCTGGGTTTGCTGGCGTTGCTCGCTTTTCTGCAATACCGGCTGTGGTGGGCCGGCGGCGGCAGCGGCGGCAGCGTCGCCGCGCTGCAGGCCCAGGTCGACGGCCAGACCCGCGACAACCAGGGCTTGCAGCAACGCAACGATTCACTGGCGGCGGAAGTGGAAGACCTCAAGTCCGGCGAAGCCGCGGTCGAGGAACGCGCGCGCAGCGAGCTGGGCATGATCAAGCCCGGCGAGACGTTCTATCGCGTGGTCGAAGCCAAGCCGCAACAACCCGGTCCGAACGCGGCCGCGGCGGTCAGCGCGGTGCAGAACGGCCCGCTGCCGGGCGATGCGCCGGCCGAGGAAGAGCCGGGCCTGGAGGAGCAGGTCGACGAACCGCCGACCGAAGTGCCGCCGCACGCGCCGCCGCCGCAACCGATGCCCGCGCCGGTGCAAGAACGGCCGGGGCATTGAGCGCGGCGATGGGGCGCGCGTTTGCCGCTTCGGGATGCGTCAGCGATTGCATGGGCGGTGCGCGGATTCGCCGCCTCGCCTTGTTTTCGCCCACCACATCCTTCTCATCCGTCATTCCGGCGAAAGCCGGAACCCATTTTGATCTTGCTCTCTGCATCGCTGCGGTTGCAGCGAAAGCAAAGTCAAAATGGGTTCCGGCTTTCGCCGGAATGACGGGTGCACCATTCGTCGGAACGGCGGGTGAAAGATTCGGCGGAATGGCGAGTGAAACATTTGCACCAGTGAAAATGCACCAACCCATCCGAGCCGCATCCAGCACCGGGCCGACACCATGATCTGGGCCGTACTCCCGGCCGCCGGCCGCGGCAAACGCTTCGGCGGCGACACGCCCAAGCAGTACCTGCACGCCGCCGGCAAACCGCTGATCGAACACGCGCTCAACGCGCTGCTGGCGCATCCGCGCGTGGCCGGCGCGATGCTGGCGCTGTCGGCCGACGACGCGCTGTGGCCGGGCTGGACGCAGTTGCACGGCAAGCCGGTGCTGCGCTGCGTCGGCGGCGGCGAGCGCTGCGACTCGGTGCTGGCCGCATTGCGCGCGTTGCCGGCCGAACTCGGCGACGACACGCTCGTGCTGGTGCACGACGCCGCGCGGCCCAATCTGCGCGGCGAAGACATCGGCCGCCTGATCGACGCCGCCGAAGCTTGCGAGCAAGGCGCGATCCTCGGCGCGCCGCTGCGCGACACGCTCAAGCGCGCCGACCAGGACCGCATCGTCGGCACCGAGCCGCGCGACGGGCTGTGGCGCGCGTTCACGCCGCAAGCGTTTCGCCGCGGCGCGCTGACCGCCGCCTTGGCCGAAGCTGCGGCCGCAGGCGTGGTCGTCACCGATGAGGCGTCGGCGATGGAGCGCGCGGGTGTTCGGCCGCGTCTGGTCGAAGGGCGCGAGGACAATTTGAAAGTGACCACGCCGGCGGATCTGGCGTTGGCGGAGTTTCTGTTGGGCAAACGCTGAGGCGACCCGGACGATGAAATCGATGGCTGCGATAACCCGCACGATCGGCGGTTCGGCCGTTCTGGGCGGGTTGGTGTTCGCTGTGTTCGCACTGTGGGCGCTGTTCGATCCGGCGGGCGCGCAAATGTCCAACGACGCCGATCCGTTCGCAGCGCCGCCATCGACGCTGCGGATTTGCCTGGAGTTGGCGATTTCCCTGGCTGTCGCAGTCGGCGGAATATGGCTATTGTTGCGCCCCCTCGGCGACGGCCGCGAGCGCCGCTCGCTTCCGAATAAACGCGTTACCTCCAAGGAATCTCAATGAACATCCGCATCGGCCAGGGCTACGACGTCCACGCCTTCGGCGACGGCGATCACGTCATGCTCGGCGGCGTGCGCGTGCCGCACGATCGCGGCGTGCTGGCTCATTCCGACGGCGACGTGGTCCTGCATGCGCTGTGCGATGCGATGCTCGGCGCGCTCGCGCTGGGCGACATCGGCCAGCATTTCCCGCCCAGCGACGAACGCTGGCGCGGCGCCGACAGCCGCCAGTTCCTGCGCCATTGCAACGCGCTGATCGGCCAGCGCGGCTATCGGCTCGGCAACTGCGACGTGACGGTGGTGTGCGAACGGCCCAAGGTCGGACCGCACGCGTTGGCGATGCGCGAGGCGATCGCCGCCGATCTGGGCGTGGCGGTGGACGCGGTCAGCGTCAAGGCCACCACCAGCGAGCAACTGGGTTTCACCGGCCGCCGCGAAGGCATCGCCGCGATGGCGATCTGCCTGTTGGTGGCCGCATGAGCGAACTGCGCGATCCGTCGGCCGAGCCGGCCTTGCCGCGCGCCAACGGCGAGGCCGCGTTGCGCGCGCGCATCCGCAGCGCGCCGGAGGATTTCCGGGTCGAGGAACTGCCCGGTTTCGAGGCCACCGGCAGCGGCGAGCACTTGCTGCTGACTGTGGAAAAGCGCGGCATGAACACCGCCTTCGCGGCCAAACGGCTGGCCCAATGGGCCGGCGTGGGCGAGGTCGGCATCGGTTATGCCGGGCTCAAGGACCGCCACGCGGTCACCGTGCAGCGTTTCAGCGTGCATCTGCCCAAGCGCGTCGCGCCGGATCTGGCGGCGTTGCAGAGCGACGACCTGCGCGTGCTCGAGCATCACTGGCACGCCAAGAAACTGCCGCGCGGCGCCTTGGCCGGCAATCGTTTCGTATTGACCCTGCGCGAAATCGAAGGCGAGCGCGAAGCGATCGAACAGCGGCTGCGCCGGATCGGCGAGCGCGGCGTGCCGAATTATTTCGGCGAACAGCGTTTCGGCCGCGACGGCGACAACGTCGCCAATGCGCTGGCGATGTTCGCCGGCCGCCGGGTCAAGCGCGAACAGCGCAGCATGTTGCTGTCGGCGGCACGGTCGGAATTGTTCAACCGGGTGCTGGCGGCGCGGGTGCGCGATGGCAACTGGGACGGCCTGCGCGACGGCGAGGCGCTCGCGGGCGAAGTGTGGTCGCTGGCCGGCAGCCGCAGCGTGTTCGGCCCGGAGCCCTGGAGCGAGACCTTGGCGCAGCGTCTGGCCGCATTCGACATTCATCCCAGCGGGCCGTTGTGGGGCCGCGGCGAGCTGCGTAGCCAGGACGCGGTGCGCGGGTTGGAACTCGATGCGATGGCCGGCGAACAGGCCGAAGCCTTGCGCGCGGGATTGGAAGCGGCCGGGATGGATCAGGAGCGGCGCGCGCTGCGTCTGCGTCCGGACGGGTTGAGCTGGCAATGGCTGGACGACGGCGCGCTGCAAGTCGCGTTCGTGCTGCCGGCGGGCGCGTATGCGACGGTGGTGTTGGCCGAGTTGGGGCAGATCGAGGGCGTGCGCTAGGGCGCGCGTTTGAAGGCGCGGGCGGAGGGCGATGGTCGCTGCTCGCCGGTGGTTCCTCGCGGGTCGCCGGTATCTTCTGAGCCGTAGCTCAAGCAGGTCTTTGCTGGCCAGCCAATCCACCACTCCGTCATTCCGGCGAAAGCCGGAATCCATTTTGATCTTGCTCTCGGCATCGCCGCGATCGCAGCGAAAGCAAAGTCAAAATGGATTCCGGCTTTCGCCGGAATGACGGGGTAGGGGAGCGGCGGCGTTCGGTATCGATGTTGCCACCGTACTCGCAGTCGCTCCTGCATCCGAATGCCACCTCGGGACGGCTCCCCGACCCGCCAATTTCATCCCGCACACGCCGCATTCGGACACCCAACACGACCGCTCGTCGGATGGTATCGACCCGCACTGGCTCACGATTTTCGCCGGCGTATAAGCCGAGATAACAGCCGGCAGGGGCCGGTTGCCGCCCGGCGGCCAGCGCGGCCGGGTTCAACGCACGTCAGGGAGCCAAGGTCATGAACGCATCGTTGCGTGTTGCCGTCCTGTCGTTGTCCATGCTCGGTCTGGCCGCGTGCGCAGGCACGCAGACCAAGACCGCCCACACCGCAGCGCCGATGTCAGCGCACCCAGCCGCGAGCCCGGATCGCGACAGCGTGTACGTGGCGACGGTGGAACGGGTGGCGCGGCGCCGCGGTATCGACGTGGTCTGGGTCAATCCGCCGGATCGGCGCAAGTTGGCGCGTACGCCCGCGCCGCAGCCGTAACCCCATCGCTGGGCGAGGTCGCAACGGCGCGCGGCGTCACCGCCGCCGCTGCGGTTTGGCCAGCAGCACCAGCACCGCCCCGGTGCCGCCCTGCGCGGGCGGCGCGGAGTGGAAGCCGAGCACGTCCGCGCGTTGCCGCAGCATCCGGTCGACCAGGTTCTTCAGCACCGGCGAGCCGCGGCTGTCGACATAGTCGCTGACGCCGTTGCGGCCCTTGCCGTGGATGATCCGCACGCAGCCCAGTTCGTGGGTGCGGGCGTCGTTGAGGAAGGCGCGCAGCAGCGCCTCGGCTTCGCGCGCGGGGCTGCCGTGCAGATCCAGTTCTTCCTGCGCCGACAACTCGCCGCGGCGCAGCCGCGCGAATACTTTCGCCGGCAGTTCCTCGCGCCGATAGCTCAGCGCGTCGCCGGCCTGCAGCAGGCTTTCGTCCAGGGCGTGGCGGAATTCTTCGCGCGCCAGCGCTTCGTCGCGTTCGGCCATGCGCGGCCGCGGCTTGGGTTTGGGCGCGGCCGGCGGCGTCGCCGCTTCGGGCAGCCGGCGGACCTCGCCGATCGCGGCGCGGAACAAGGTCGCGTCGTCATCGTCGTCGCCGTCGGTGTCCGGGGCGGGGCGGTCGGGCGGGAGCGTCATCGGCACAGGATAATCGCCGCGATGCCGATCCGGTCGCACCGCCGCCCCGATTTCGGCGGGCGAATTCCGCGCCGACTGGGGGAATAAAAGCCCCGGCCCTTCCTTGGGACCTGCGACCCGTCGGTAATCGGGCCGGCACCGGGGAAACACTGGCAATGTCGGTGCGCCGAGGCCGTCCCCTCGCGCCATGCGTCGCGCACGCGACGGCGACACCGTATGGACGAAGTTGACCATACGGCCCGACCCGCGGACGCCGGCACTGTCAAAACTGACAGGGCATTCGGTTTTGAGCGCGCGCGCCCAACATGCGATCGCGCGGCAGGCGCGGTATGAGCGGAAGTGTCGGAAATTCCAGGCGACGGCGCTGCGCGTCGGGCGGCTGCGAGCGCGAAAACTCAGACCTGAGGGCGCCATCGAATCGGCAGATTCGGCAAAGCGGCCGAGGCGCCTATCCAGCGCTTACGACCTGCGTATCGGCGCGACCCTGCGATGCGAACATGCGGCAGCGCCAACCCGCGCCCCGCTTCACAGCACGATCAACCCCAACGCCACCGCCCGCGCGCAAGCCGCGCGCCGGCCCTTGACCCCGAGCTTGCGCGAGACCTGCTGCAGGTGGAAGTTCACCGTGCGCTCGCTGATGTGCAGGATCATCGAAATTTCCCACGAGGTCTTGCCGATCGCCGACCAGCGCAGCACCTCGCATTCGCGATCGCTCAACTTGGGCGCGCCGACCGGCCGGCGCAGCACCCGGTCCATCGCCGCGTGCATGCAGCTGACGAAGTACACCGACTCGCCGAGCACCGGCAGCAACTCGCGCGGGTCCAGCTGCGCCTTGTGGGTGAAGGTGGTGAAGGCCCAGCGCGTGCCCGGCGACCAACTGGGCACGGTGATGCCGCCGTGCAGGCCGAACTCGCCGGCCTGGATCAGGGTCTTGCGCGTGCGCAGGGCCAGGGCGATGCGCGGCGCCTCGTAACTGGTGTGGCCGCGCGAGTTCCAGGCCACCGCCGGAAAACCCTCGCGCGAAAGCACGATGCGCGGATCGCTCTGCTCGGACTGCGGCGTGATCAGCTTGGGATACGACTTCGACCAATCGCTGTCGAAGTCCTCGAAATAAACGAAGTCGCCGCCACCGCCGACCAGCGGTTCGCGCAGGCGGGTGGCGTAGCCGTGATGCTGAAATCCGGCGGCGCGGGTGTAAGCGCTGGTGGCCGCCTTGATCTCCTCCAGCGTGCCGGCGCGCATTACCCGATCGATATGATCCCAATACTCCATGCCGTACCTGTATACCTGCGTCCCGGCGGGCCGAGGCCATCATACGCTCCGCGCCGGCGGCCGCGGCGCGGGAAGGCGGTCGCCCTATCGGGTATCATTCACGCTCTGATTGCCTGTCTTTTCACCAGCGGAGACTCATGCGCGTATTGGTCAGCAACGACGACGGCGTCGACGCGCCCGGCATCGGCATCCTCGCTCAGGGGCTGCGCGACGCCGGTCACGAAGTGCTGGTGGTCGCTCCCGATCGCGATCGCTCCGGCGCCAGCAACTCGTTGACCCTGGACATGCCGGTGCGGGTCACCCAACTCGATGAGCGCACCTGGCGGGTGTACGGCACGCCCACCGACTGCGTGCACCTGGCCCTGGCCGGGATGCTGGAGCTGGAACCGGACATCGTGGTGTCCGGCATCAACACCACCACCAACCTCGGCGACGACGTGATCTATTCAGGCACCGTCGCCGCGGCGATGGAAGGCCGGTTCCTCGGCCTGCCCGCGGTGGCGGTGTCGTTGGCCCACGGCGAGGGCGAGCAACGCCATTACCCGACCGCCGCGCGCGCCGCGGTCGAAATCATCGCCCGCCTGCGCACCGATCCGTTGCCGGCCGACACCATCCTCAACGTCAACGTGCCGGACCTGCCCTGGGCCGAGGTCGCCGGTTTCGAAGTCACCCGGCTGGGCAACCGCCATCGCGCCGAGGCCTGCGTCCAGCAGACCGATCCGCGCGGCCGCCCGTGGTGGTGGATCGGGCCGGCCGGCGCCGAGGCCGATGCCGGGCCGGGCACCGATTTCCACGCCGTGCGCACCGGCAATATTTCGATCACCCCGATTCATGTCGATCTGACCCGCTATCAGGCCCTGGAACAGGTCGCCAGCTGGGTCGGCGGCCTGGCCGCCTCGCTCGACGAACCGCGGCCGCAAGGCGCGGCCGTGGAGGGCGGGGCATGATCCAGCGCATGCGTCTGCAACCCGAGGCCATCGGCAGCGGCCTGACCTCGCAGCGGGTGCGCGACCGCCTGGTCGAGCGACTGCGCGAAGCCGGCATCCGCGATGAGCGCGTGCTCAACGCGATCCGTACCGTGCCGCGCCATCTGTTCGTCGACGAAGCCCTGGCGATGCGCGCCTACGAAGACACCGCGCTGCCGATCGGCCACGGCCAGACCATCTCGCAGCCGTGGGTGGTGGCCAAGATGACCGAGGCCCTGTTCGAGGACGGCATTCCCGGCAAGGTGCTGGAGATCGGCACCGGCTCGGGCTATCAGGCCGCGATCCTGGCCGCGCTGGGCCTGGAAGTGCACACGGTCGAGCGCATCGGCGAACTGCTGCGCACCGCGCGCAAGCGCTTCCGCCAACTCGGCTTGAACGTGCGCAGCAAGCACGACGACGGCCGCATCGGCTGGCCCGAGAACGGCCCGTTCGACGCGATCATCGTCACCGCCGCCGCGCCCGCGCTGGTCGATGCGCTCACCGAACAACTCGCGCCGGGCGGCACCTTGATCGCCCCGGTCGGCGCGGCCTCCTCGCAGTCGCTGCTCAAGCTGCGCAAGGACGCCGAGGGCAACATCAGCCAACACACGCTCGCGCCGGTGGTGTTCGTGCCGCTGCTGTCGGGCATGATCGACTGAACCCGCAACAGGACGGCTTTTCACCTTGAAGATTTTCGGCCCGCTCTACGAGCGCACCATCACCTGGGCCCGGCACAAGCACGCGCCGGCCTATCTCACCGGCCTGAGCTTCATCGAGGCGATCATCTTCCCGGTGATGCCCGAGGTCATGCTGGCGCCGATGTCGGTGGCGCAGCCGCGGCGCGCGTTCTGGTTCGCCACCTTGAGCCTGCTCGGCTCGATGGCCGGCGCGCTGGTCGGCTATTTTCTCGGCCATTACGCCTTCGAGGCGCTCAAGCCGATGTTCGCCGCGTTGGGCATGCTGCCGGCGATCGAGTCGGGCATCGCCACCGTGCAGGCCAAGATGGCCGAGTCGCCGTGGGCGGTGTTCTTCTTCCTGGTGGTCGGCGGCTTCATGCCGATCCCGATGAAGGTGTTCACCTGGGCGTCGGGCATCGTCGGCGTGCCTATGCTGCAATACGTGCTGAGCATGCTGATCGGCCGCGGCAAGCGCGTGTACCTGCTGGCGCTGGCCATCCGCATCGGCGGCGAGCGGGCCGAAGCGGCGTTGCGCCGTTACATCGAGCCGATCGGCTGGATCGCCACCGCGCTGGTCGCGGCCGCCGTCGCCTGGTTGGTCTGGCGTTCACAACACTAAGCCGGCACTGCCGCCACACTGACCGCGGCGGCGACATCTCCGGCAATTCACCCGCGCGAGCAGCGGCGCAGTAAGCGTTAAGAGGACAGGCATGAGCAAGACGACCCGAACCCCGACTCTGGCGATGGCCGCCTGCATCCTGGCATCGCTCGCCCTGATCGGTTGTTCGAGCAGCGTCGTCCGCGAACCCTCCCGCGGCAACCGTCCCAGCGCTTCGCGCCCCAGCGGCGCGCGTCCGGCGCCGGCGGCGTCCAGGCCGAAGTACGGCGCCACCTACACCGTGCAGCGCGGCGAGGGCCTGTACCGGATCGCCACCAACAACGGCATCCAGATGGCCGACCTGGCCGCCTGGAACAATCTCTCGCCGCCTTACAGCCTCAACCCGGGCCAGCGTCTGCGCCTGTATCCCTCCAGCGGCGAACGTCCGTCCTCAGGATCTTCGCCCAGCGCGGGCACCGCGCCGCGCGCCACCGCGCCGGCCCCGGCGCCGGCCGCGCCGATCAACAGCGGCATCCGCTGGCGCTGGCCGGCCGACGGCCCGCTGCTGGGCCGCTACGTCGCCAACGAGCCGACCAAGCAGGGCATCGACATCGGCGGCGCCAGCGGCACCCCGGTGCGCGCGGCCGCCGACGGCGTGGTGGTGTATTCGGGCACCGGCCTGGTCGGTTACGGCGAGCTGATCATCGTCAAGCACAACGAACAATGGCTGTCGGCGTACGGCCACAACCGCAAGCGCCTGGTCAACGAAGGCCAACTGGTCAAGTCCGGCGAACAGATCGCCGAAATGGGCCGCAGCGGCGCGGCGCGCGAGATGCTGCACTTCGAGGTGCGCTACAACGCCAAGCCGGTCGATCCGATGCTGTATCTGCCGGCGAAGTAAGCCGGCCGCGTCTTCGCCGCGCAGGCGAAGGGTTGGGCGAGCGCATGGATTTCGCGACCTTGAAAGCGGGCAGGCCTTGGACCGGGATCGTCGGTTGTCCGGGCCGCTACGTACTGAAAAACGCCAAGTCCGAATTGACCCTCGCGGAGTTGCTGGGCGGCCCGGTGCCCGTATCGGAACACCGCAGCCCATTGGCGCGCGATGTCGTCCTGGTCGCGCGGCTGGCCGACGGCGGAGTGATTTCCTATCGACGGCCCGATGGCGGCTGTCTGCACACGCTCAACACCGCCGAAGGCATGGCGCGGAAACTCGCGCAGTTGGGCATCGCCTCGGCTTAGGGCGCAGGCCGAGCGACTGCGGTCGCAGCATCGGGCACGATGCCGACCGGATGCCGCGGGCGGGGTTGCTTGCGGTTGTGGCTCGCGACGATAGGGACCATCGGCATGCCGGCATCGCAGATCGACGAGCAGCCGCCGCGGACGATCGTTTTCCAGGTGGGCGAGGTCATGTTTCGCTCGGTCGGCATAGGCGATGCGGTTCGGATTGCCTATGTTCCGCAAAGCAAGATCATCGTTCAGTTGAGTACGGCGTCGTACGAATACTCCATCTGCGATGACCTTGCCCAGGGGCAGAGCGCTTAGGCGCGAGCTCTGCGCGACGCCACGGGGAAGCGAACGCAGCTTGTCGAAGGCGGTCGCGGGCTCGCCGAATCCGACGGTCCATCCCAAGCTCGGGCGCCAGTGACATCTGCAATGGCGCGGAGCCAACCAACGACACTGCGAGGGCCTCGCCGCCGCAACTAGCATCCAGGCCATGCGTGCGGCGCCGCCGTGCGACGACAGAATCGACGGGGCGCGAATGAAGTCTGCGATGTGGGCGGGTGCGTTGGGGACGATGTTCTGGTTCGCGGCGCCGGCTGCCGACGCTGCGGCGACAGCGCCGGGCGAATCCGCGATTCCGCTCGAACGCGCCGCCGAAGTATTCGCCTTAGTGCGCACGCTGTGCGAAGCCGACGGCGGCAAGCTCTGGGGCGCTTCGTTGTGCGCGCCGATCATGCTGGTGGAGCCGAAAACCCGCGCCATCCTCGCCAGTCAGGCCGATGCCGACGGGGTATTGAAGGCCAGCGGCGCGGTCTTCGTCGGTACGTTGCCGGCCAAGGACAATGCGGCGAATACCGCGACGCACTGGTCGGGCACTCACTGGACCCAGTTGGTGTGGCCGTTGCCCGACGATGCCGGGCGGCGTTCGGTGTTGATCACGCACGAGTTGTTCCATCGCTTGAGTCCGCAGTTGCGGATCGCCGTCGTGCAAGGCAGCGACAACGCGCATCTGGATACGCTGGAAGGCCGCTACACCTTGCAGTTGGAATGGCGCGCGCTGGCCGCCGCATTGCAGACGGACGATGCGCAGGCACAGGCGCTGGCCATCGGTGATGCGCTGGCGTTTCGCGCCGAGCGTTATCGGCATTTCCCCAATGCCGCCAACGACGAAGCCGCGCTCGAATTCAACGAAGGCCTGGCCGAATACACCGGCGTGATGGTCGGCGAGACCGCGCCGGAGCGTCGTCTGCAAGCGGCGCTGCACGACTTGCGCGCGCATGTCGACGATCCGAGTTTCGTGCGTTCCTTCGCTTATGCCACCGGGCCGGCGTATGGCTTGTTGCTGGATCGCCATGCGCCGGGTTGGCGCGAGCGGCTCGCGACGGCCAAGAGCTTGCACGGCTTGTTGCCGGCCGCCGCGGACCTGGATGCCGACGCGCAACTGGACCAGCGTGCCGCGCGTTACGACGGTGCGTCCTTGCGCCAGAGCGAGCAAGCGCGCGAGCTCGCGCGACAACGCGCGTTCGCCGACAATCTGCGCCGTTTCGTCGACGGCCCGGTGCTGCGCCTGCCATTGCAGCATATGAACATCCAGTTTGATCCGCGCAACCTGCAAGCCTTAGGCGAGCACGGCACGGTCTATCCGAATCTGCGCATCAGCGACGATTGGGGCACGCTGGAAGTCGGCGACGGCGCGTTGATGAAGCCCGATTGGCGCATGTTGATCCTGGCCGCGCCGTCGGAGAAAACCAGCGACGGCCAGTTGTCGGGGCCAGGCTGGACGCTGCGGCTCAAGCCCGGCTGGCAGTCCACGCGCGGCGAGCGTGCGGGCGATCGGGTGTTGCAGCCGGTCGATAAGTGATCGCTGAGGCCTTGGTCGCGATCGCGCGAGGTTGCGGCGCGGTCGTTGCTTCTGCAACGAAGTTGGCGGCGACGAAAGGCGACAGGAAGACGACAGGCGGCAGCGACAGGCACGCAGGTCCGATGCGAATGCGAAACGGCTCATGCGCAAAGCCGGTACTTCATCGGTTATGCGCTATTTTCCAGCGGTTTCGTGCGATTCGCGCAATGCCGAGGCGACGCGTCCGCGAACGGATGCACAACGATGCGAATAGCGTTTTCGCCCGCGACTGACTGAGCAGCAAAATCGGGCCTGTATCTCAGATCGAATCACTGCTCGCGCGAATCGTTCGAATGCTTGGCGAATTCGAACATTTGTTCGGGAAATCGCGTGCTAGTGTCCGCGCCGCGGTGTGGCGAGGGATGCTGCGAACGAAGTTCTCGCACGCTCCCGGCCCGCATCGGTGAACCACCGCGATGGATTGCGAAGAGCCGAGGATCGGCATCTCGACATCGCCGGACGAACACAACCCCTGTCTGTGAGCGGTCTCGCGGCCGCTCAAGCGAGCTTGTGTCTACGAGCGTGGAATGCGGCGTCGCCGCACCCATCGCGCGCGTGCATGGACGGCGAGGCTGTTTGGAGCTGCATCCGGCTGATCGCCGAATCGAACCGATGCGGGAGCTTGGAGCCGATGCACCGAATTAAAGCGCTGCGCGCTCGCGATGGACGGCGAGCCGCGATGGTCTGCGCGTGTTTTAGAACGAGCCGGATCGATGCGGCCCGTGCAATCGAAACAGCGTTCGGCGGCGTCTGCCCGTCGCCGGCGTGGAATGCCTCTACGGTCGCGACGACGGCGGATCTGCTGCGCTGCTTCGCGATCGACTCCCCCAATAGTGCGAGACAAAAACATGATGACTTTGACTGAAGAAGGCTGGAGCCTGCCGCTGGGCGATTTCGAACAGCTCTCGACCTGGAGCGCGCAAGCGGAGACTCAGCGGCCGCTGAGCGAACTCGAACGCAAGCGGCTCGCCGCCAAAGCCGGCGGTTACTGGAAGGTGCTGGCGCTGTTGTCGCTTGCGGCCGCAGCCGTCGGTTCGCTGGCGTTGCCGCTGGGCTTGGGCGGCGGCGCGGCGTTCGTGATCGCGTGCCTGGTGTTCATGCTCGCGTTGAATTTCCCCATCGCCGAAAACCGCAAACGCTATGTGCGCGACGATATCGAGTTGGGAACCAAGCAGTTCGCCAGCGGCCGTGCGGCGACGCTGCGTGTGGCTGGCGCGCATTGCCTCCTCGGTTTCGTCGCCGACGGCGCGTCGGCGCGCATGATCGAGTTCAAGCTGCCGCGACAGGTGTTCGAATCGATTCAGCAAGGTCAGCCGATCGAGGTTTGGTACGTGCCCGTCAGCGAGACCGTGATGGAACTGAGCGCGGGTTCCTACCGTTACCGGCTCGGCGACGCCGAAGTCGATAAGCGGAAATCGCTTCCGGTCTGATCGGTTATCGCCGTCGATCGGTTCGAACAGCGGCCGGCGCTTGTGCCGGCCGCGGGGTATCGGGCCCGGCCGGACGCAGGTCGCTGCCGCTAGCTGTCGTCGCGGATGCGTTCGTCGTCGACGGCGACGTAATCGCAGTTTCCGCCTTCCAGTTCGAGCAGCGTCCTGCTGAGCGGCGCGTAGGCGATGCGCACGTTCTGGTTTTCGTAGAGCGCGTCGTACAGCGGCTCGGATATGCGAAACGACAACGGCTTGGAGGTGCGCCCAATACGTATGCGGACGCGATAGGTTGTTTGATCCTCGCTTTGGCGCCGGTCCTTGCCGACGACGACACCGTTGCCGACCAGTTTGATTCCGCGCAGCAGATCGTTGAACAAGCGCGATCGGGTGATCGCCGCATAGACGGTAGGCGGACCGAACAACAGCGCCGCAATCGGGAGAGGCACGTACCAATCGGGCGCTACGATGACGATCGCGATCACGATGATGTCGATCGCCAGCATGACCGGCAGGATCAGCGAACGCGAACGCAACAACTTGCGCTCGCGCGGGTCCAGCGGAACTGCCGACTTGAGCGCGTCGATCGAGGGCATGCGGTGGTCGCGTGATGACTGGTTCGCGGCCGGTGCGGATTCTATGGCGTCCTGGCTGCGCGCGTGCCAGCGGCCGCGGCGCAAAGCGACGTCGGCCTGCGGTAATCCGATCCCCAGGTTCGGAAACCCGCGGTATCGATATGCAGACGGCGGCGGTCGTAAAAACCCAGGCCGAATCCGCTGGCCGGCCCGCGCCGGCGCCAGAACCCGCACAGCGCGGCGATATCCGCATCGGCCGCCAGATCGAAATCGTAGGCGCCGCCGTGCAGGTGTCGGCTGCGGGTGCTGCCGCCTTCGCAGCGGTTCAAGCCCGGTTCGCGATACCCCGAGGTGATTTCGGCGCCCCCGATCAAGCCGGCGCTGCGCAGTTCGCCGATCAGCCGCAGCGTGCGCGCGGTGTCGGCCCAGGCCGATTGCGGCGGCAACGTGAATTCGGCCGCGCGGCACCAGCGCCAGCGGCGCCCGGATCGCAGCAACTGCTGCATCGGCACGATTTCGGCGACGCCTTGGGCGCGCAAGTAGGCGCGGTAACGTTCGACCGCGCCGCGTTGTCCCTCGCCGAGCCAGCGCTCGTAGCGTTCGGAAGGCGAGGGTGGGCGGCAACCGGCGATCGCCAGCAGGCACAGCAGCAAGAAAACCGGACGCAGGCGATGCGCCCGAAGGTTCACGCGCCCAGCACGAATCCGGCGACCACGCGCCGGCCTTCGCCGGCCAGCACGTTGAAGGTGCGCGCAGCGGCGGAATTGGTCATCGATTCCAGACCGACGCCGCGGCGCAGGCAGGCGGCCAAAGTCGCGGCCGGAGGGAACGCCTGGGTCGCGCCGCAGCCGAGCACGATCAGTTCCGGCTCCAGCGCGAACAGGGGCTCCAGGTCTTCGATGGTCAGCGCGCGCGCATCGCGCACCGGCCAGTCTTCGATCAGCCGGTTCGGCGCGAGCACGAAGCTGCGCTGGATCTGGCGGTCGTTGATCAGCGCGATCCGGCCATCGGCGCCGCGCAGGAAGAATTCGTGGTCGGGGCGTTCTAGGGTCAGTTGCACGGCGGCAAGGAGTCGGAAGGGGAGAGGAGGCGGTGATTTTGCTCGTCATCCCCGCGAAGGCGGGGATCCAGAGACTTCAGAGTCGTGTCGCGATGAGGCCCTGGATCCCCGCCTTCGCGGGGATGACGAGCCAAAGCGGGCAGTCCATCGTTCAGCCTTGACCGAATCCCGATCCGAATCCCGGCCCTCAGGCCCGCGGCAGCACGATCTGGCGCTTGTCCTTGCTGGCCCGGTACAGCACGGCGGTGTGGCCGATGCGTTGGACCAGGGCGGAGTCGGTCCGGGTCGCAATCTCACCGATCAGTGAGTCGCGAACCTCGCGGTCGTCGGCGCCGACCTTGACCTTAATCAGCTCGTGGTGCTCCAGGGCCAGATCGATTTCGGCGATCAAGGCATCCGTCACCCCCTTACCGCCGACCTGCAGCATCGCCTTGAGGTCGTGGGCCAGGCCACGCAGGAAGCGGGTCTGGGCGGAGGTCAGCAGGGTCGGCATCGGGTCACACGAACGGAGCGGAAAGGGCGCTCAGGGTATCATGGCGCCCCCAACCCCCACCGGGACGGCCGCCCGCCCATGGCGACCCGCAGCAAATCCAGCCAGCGCTGGCTCAAAGAACACTTCTCCGACCCCTTCGTGAAGAAGGCCAAGGCCGAAGGCCTGCGCTCGCGCGCGGCCTATAAACTCGAGGAATTGGTCGAGCGCGACCGCCTGCTCAAGCCGGGCATGGTGGTGGTCGACCTCGGCGCGGCCCCCGGCGGCTGGTCGCAGTGGGTCCGCACCGAGCTGGACCGGCTCAATCCCAAGCAGCCCGGGCGGGTGATCGCCCTGGACATCCTGGACATGCCCGGTCTGGCCGGGGTCGACTTCATTCTCGGCGATTTCCGCGAAGACGAGGTCCTGGCCCAGCTGGAGGCGACCGTGGGCGGCCAACTTGTGGACCTTGTGCTGTCGGACATGGCCCCCAATATGAGTGGCGTGGACGCGGTGGACCTGCCGCGGGCGATGCACCTTTCGGAGTTGGCGATGGATTTCGCCGACAAGCACCTGAGGGTCGACGGCACGTTCCTGATCAAGCTGTTCCAGGGCGTGGGGTTCGACGATTACGTGCGCGAGCTGCGCCGTCGCTACGCCAAGGTCTCGATCCGCAAGCCGGCGGCCTCGCGCAAGCGGTCGCCGGAGGTGTACGCGCTGGCACAGGGCAAGAAAGCGGCGGCGAGCTGAGCGTAGGACCAACGGGTGGTTGCGCCCGGGGCCGAAGCGGCCGAATCTCGTCAGGTGCTCCGGCGCGGGTGTGTGACAATCTGAGCATTACCCCTGGCGCACGAGGCGTCGGAGGACATCGGCCCCAGCGGGCCGCAGGGTAGGAAATACATGAACGATTTGGCCAAGAATCTGCTGCTCTGGGTGATCGTCGCCGTCGTACTGATGGTGGTGTTCCAGACGTTCGGTCCGCGCAACCCGGGCACCGATGTGCTGCCCTACGATCAGTTCGTCGCCCAGGTCCAGAACGACCGTATTAAAGAGGTCAAGTTCTCCGACGACGGCACGACCATCACCGGCACGCGCAAGGACGACAGCAAGTTCACCACCTACGCCACGCGCGACCAGTACCTGATCAACGACCTGATCAACCACAAGGTCGTGACCGAGCAGACCCCGCCGTCGAGCGGCCCGTCGCTGGTGATGATCCTGGTCAACGTGCTGCCGTGGCTGCTGTTCATCGGCATCTGGGTCTATTTCATGCGCCAGATGCAGCAGGGCGGCAGCAAGGGCGCGATGAGCTTCGGCCGTTCGCGGGCCAAGCTGCAGGGCGAGGACCAGGTCAAGGTGACCCTGGCCGACGTCGCCGGCTGCGACGAGGCCAAAGAGGAAGTCGGCGAGCTGGTCGAGTTCCTGCGCGATCCGTCCAAGTTCCAGAAGCTCGGCGGCAAGATTCCGCGCGGCGTGCTGATGGTCGGCCCGCCGGGTACCGGCAAGACCTTGCTGGCCCGCGCCATCGCCGGCGAGGCCAAGGTGCCGTTCTTCAGCATTTCCGGTTCGGACTTCGTCGAAATGTTCGTCGGCGTCGGCGCCAGCCGCGTGCGCGACATGTTCGAGCAGGCCAAGAAGCACGCGCCGTGCATCATCTTCATCGACGAAATCGACGCGGTCGGCCGTCATCGCGGCGCTGGCCTCGGCGGCGGTCACGATGAGCGCGAGCAGACCCTCAACCAGTTGCTCGTGGAGATGGACGGTTTCGAAGGCGGCGAAGGCGTGATCGTGATCGCCGCGACCAACCGCCCCGACGTGCTCGACCCGGCGCTGCTGCGTCCGGGCCGTTTCGACCGACAGGTCGTGGTCGGCCTGCCCGACGTCAAGGGCCGCGAGCAGATCCTGCGCGTGCACATGCGCAAGCTGCCGCTGGCCGACGACGTCGAGCCGATGACCATCGCCCGCGGCACCCCGGGTTTCAGCGGCGCGGACCTCGCCAATCTGTGCAACGAAGCGGCCTTGTTCGCCGCGCGCGAGAACGGCAAGGAAGTGCGCATGGAGCACTTCGACAAGGCCCGCGACAAGATTCTGATGGGCGCCGAGCGCCGTTCGATGGCGATGAGCGAGGACGAGAAGAAGCTCACCGCCTACCACGAAGCCGGCCACGCCATCGTCGGCCGGGTCGTGCCTGAGCACGATCCGGTCTACAAGGTCACCATCATCCCGCGCGGCCGCGCCCTGGGCGTGACCATGTACTTGCCGGAAGGCGACAAGTACTCGATGAACCGGGTGGCGATCGAATCGCAGCTGTGCTCGCTGTACGGCGGCCGCGTCGCCGAAGAGCTGATCTTCGGCGTCGACAAGGTCACCACCGGCGCGTCCAACGATATCGAGCGCGCGACCAAGATGGCCCGCAACATGGTCACCAAGTGGGGCCTGAGCGATGAGATGGGCCCGATCGCCTACGGCGAAGAAGAGGACGAAGTCTTCCTCGGCCGTTCGGTCACCCAGCACAAGAACGTGTCCAACGAGACCGCGCGCAAGATCGACGAAGTGGTGCGCGGGATCCTCGACAAGGCTTACGGCCGCACCTCGCAGATCCTCAAGGACAACCTGGACAAGCTGCACGTGATGGCCGATGCGCTGTTGCTGTACGAAACCATCGACGCCACCCAGATCGACGCCATCATGGCCGGCCGCGAGCCGGGTCCGCCGGCGGACTGGGCCAAGTCTGGCAAGGTGACCAAGGACGACAACCGTCCCGGCGCGATTGGTGGGCCTGCGGCGCAGACCTAACCAACCGAAGCTACGTTCAACGCGATCCAACAAAACCGCCGGGCACTCCCCGGCGGTTTTTTGTTTTTGACTTAGCCCCTCTCCCGCGAGCGGGAGAGGGGTTGGGGTGAGGGGCAACCCAGGTCGCGCCGTCGACTGGTAACTCCGCGCGCCCTCATCCGGTCCTTCGGACCACCTTCTCAGCCTTGCACTCCCTTCGGTCGCCGCAAGCGGGAGAAGGGAACGGCGGCGCAAGCGGTAGCATTCGCTATCCCCAAGCCCCCCGGACCCACCCATGTTCGACCTCGCCCCGACCCTGGACTGCAACGGCCGCGCCCTGGTCCTCGACCGCCCGCGCGTGCTCGGCATCGTCAACGTCACCCCGGATTCGTTCTCCGACGGCGGCGCCCACGACACCCTGGAAGCCGCGGTCGCGCACGGCCTGCGTCTGGCCGCGGAAGGCGCCGACGCGCTCGACATCGGCGGCGAATCGACCCGGCCGGGCGCCGATGAGGTGCCGGTCGAGGAAGAACTGCGCCGCACCGTTCCGGTGATCGAGCGGCTGGCCCGCGAGACCGGCCTGCCGATCAGCATCGACACCTCCAAGCCCGAGGTCATGCGCGCGGCGGTCGCGGCCGGCGCGGGTTTGATCAACGACGTCTACGCATTGCGCCGCGACGGCGCGCTGGACGCCGCTGCCGAACTGGGCGTGCCGGTGATCCTGATGCACATGCAGGGCGAACCGCGCTCGATGCAGCACCAGCCCGAGTACGACGATGTAGTCGCGCAGGTGCACCGCTTTCTGGCCGAGCGCATCTTCGCCGCGGAAATGGCCGGCATCGCCAAGAAGCGCATCGTGGTCGATCCCGGCTTCGGCTTCGGCAAGACCCTGCAACACAATCTGACCCTGTTGGCGCAGTTGCAGCGATTCACCGAACTGGGCGTACCGCTGCTGGCCGGGCTGTCGCGCAAGCGCAGCATCGGCGAGCTGACCGGGCGCGAGGACGCGCGCGAGCGCGTGCACGGCTCGGTCGCCGCGCACCTGATCGCGGCGCAGCGCGGCGCCAAGCTGCTGCGCGTGCACGATGTCGCCGCGACGGTGGATGCGATCAAGGTCTGGGAAGCGGTCGCGGCGCAGCGCATGCCCAAGCCCAGCGGATCGCCGGCGATGCCGAAGTGGCCCGACGATGAGTGAGCGGGGCGGTCGCGTGACGCGGGCCATCGAGCATCGGTAGCGCGATTTCGCTGTGGCTAAAATTTAGCCAAACTTGCCGAGCCCTTGCGGCATAAGGCGTGAAACCCGATTGCAAGGCGTGTGTCCGCAGGCTTGTCCACAGGCGTTGTGGACAGCGGCGACCGCGAAAGTCGGCGATCACCGATACCGATCCGACCGCCGTAACGCAGATCAATCTACCGCGCAAGCCCGTAGCCCGACTGTAGGAGCTGCGCAAGCTGCGACCGCGAATCCGCAGCTACGTTGAATTCCGCCTCGTCCGATTCGCTGGCATTGACTTGCGAGCGCAAATCGGCACGACGTAATTCGCTGAATCCAGTTGTCGACGTAGATGGGGATTCGCGGTCGCAGCTTGCGCAGCTCCTACAGTCGGACTTCAGGCTTGCGCTAACGGATGTTTTCTGCCTTCGAACGGGTGGCGAAATTTTGTCCAAACTCGCCCAGCCCTTGCGGCGTAAGGCGTGAAACCCGATTGCAAGGCGTGTGTCCGCAGGCTTGTCCACAGGCGTTGTGGACAGCGGCAACCGCGAAAGTCGGCGGTCGCCGATATCGATCCGCCCGCCGTAACGCAGATCAATCCACCACGCAAGCCCACTGCCCGACTGTAGGAGCTGCGCAAGCTGCGGCCGCGAATCCGCAGCTACGTTGAATTCCGCCTCGTCCGATTCGCTGGCATTGACTTGCCAGCGCAAATCGGCACGACGTAATTCGCTGAATCCAGTTGTCGACGTAGATGGGAATTCGCGGTCGCAGCTTGCGCAGCTCCTACATTCGGACTTCGGGCTTGCGCTAACGGATGTTTTCTGCCTTCGAACGGGTGGCGAAATTTTGTCCAAACTCGCCCAGCCCTTGCGGCATAAGGCGTGAAACCCGATTGCAAGGCGTGTGTCCGCAGGCTTGTCCACAGGCGTTGTGGACAGCCGCGACCGCGAAAATCGGCGATCGCCGATATCGATCCGCCCGCCGTAACGCAGATCAATCCACCGCGCAAGCCCGCAACCCGACTGTAGGAGCTGCGCAAGCTGCGACCGCGAATCCGCAGCTACGTTGAATGCCGCCTCATCCGACTCGCTGGCATTGACTTGCGAGCGCAAATCGGCACGAAGTAATTCGCTGAAGCCGGTTGTCGACGTAGATGGGAATTCGCGGTCGCAGCTTGCGCAGCTCCTACAGTCGGACTTCAGGCTTGCGCGAACGGATGTTTTCTGCCTTCGAACGGGTGGCGAAATTTTGTCCAAACTCGCCCGACCCTTGCGGCATAAGGCGTGAAACCCGATTGCAAGGTGTGTGTCCGCAGGCTTGTCCACAGGCGCTGTGGAAATCCATATCGCCGCGTTCGCACACGCCGCGAGCCGCTGATCGGCCGACATGCCGAACGCGCCATCCAAGTCAAGAAAATTCGCTGGTCAATTTATCGCCAACCCTCTTGCAATGCTTATGCCGCAACGCTTGGCGAGGACGTTCTGGAATCTGTCCGCAGGCTTGTCCACAGGCTGTGTGGACAACCGTAACCGGGTGGTCAAAAAATAGACAAACCGCCGCAATCCGTTGCGGGGCTTGCGCCGCAGGCGCTTATCAACAGGTTTGCCCCAGCGGTTCTCCACATGTTCTGTGGGAAACCGGCCGTGCCGATGCCGGCCGGCCGCAGGGCGTCGGCTTCCGCCGCGCCCGCGCCTGTGCGAGGCTGCCCGCTCGTTACGCCTCGCCGACCGCATGAGCACCGCTTCCGACCCTCGCCCGATCGCCATCGCCCTGATGGGGCCGACCGCCTCGGGCAAGACCGCGCTCGCGCTGGACTGGGCGCAGCGGCTGGACGGCGAGATCGTCAGCGTCGATTCGGCCCTGGTCTATCGCGGCCTGGACATCGGCGCGGCCAAGCCGACCGCGCAGGAGCGGGCGAGGGTGCCGCACCACCTGATCGACTTGCGCGACCCGTGGCAGACCTACTCGGCGGCCGAATTCGCCGTCGACGCGCGCCGGGCGATGGCGCAGATCGCCGCGCGCGGGCGGGTGCCGATCCTGGCCGGCGGCACCGGCCTGTACTTCCATGCGTTGCTGCGCGGCCTGTCGGACATGCCCGAGGCCGATCCGGCCACCCGCGCCGGCATCGCCGCCGAGGCGGCGGAGCAGGGCTGGGAGGCGATGCACGCGCAACTGGGCCAGATCGACCCGGAGGCCGCCGCGCGCATTCATGTCACCGACGCCCAGCGCATCCAGCGCGCGCTGGAGGTCTATCGCCTGTCCGGCCGCAGCATCAGCGATTGGCGCGCGGCGCCCGCGTCGGCGCCGCGGCCGCCGTTCCGGGTGCTCAAGCTGGTGCTGGCGCCGGCCGAACGCGCGGTGCTGCACGAGCGGATCGAACGGCGTTTCGATCAGATGCTGGAGGCCGGCTTCCTCGATGAGGTCCGCGGCCTGCGCCGGCAGCCCGAGCTGAGCGCGCATCCGCGGCCGCTGGAACTGCCGGCGATCCGCGCGGTCGGCTACCGCCAGGCCTGGGAGCACCTGGACGGGGCCTATCCCGCCGCCGAATTCCGCGACCGCGGCATCTACGCCACCCGCCAGTTGGCCAAGCGCCAGCTGACCTGGCTGCGCGGCGAACTTGACGCGCGTTGGTTCGATCCTTTGCGCGATCGCGCCGAGCTGTCTTGCGCATTGAGGCTGTTCGCCGGCGCCCGGCTGCGCGAGTCGGTGCCGCCCGCATAGAATCGTGCGCGCAAACCCGGAACCGGGTCGCAATGTTTGCTTGCACTTGCGTTACCATCGGGCAGGTCGCCCCTGTGGGGACAACAGCCGGCGATACGGAAGCACCCGCCCTCGGGCCCCGGGCCATGCATCGGCCATGTGTCGGGGAGTTCCCGCCGGTCGGGGCGCGCCGTCCTAATAACTAGAACATGCTGGGGAACTAGAAGATGTCTAAGGGGCAATCCCTGCAGGATCCTTTCCTGAATGCGCTGCGTCGCGAACGTGTACCGGTCTCGGTCTACCTGGTCAACGGCATCAAGCTGCAGGGCACGATCGAATCTTTCGACCAATTCGTGGTGCTGTTGCGCAACACCGTAAGCCAAATGGTCTACAAGCACGCCATTTCCACCGTGGTCCCCGCGCGCAACGTCCGCGTCGGCCCGGGCGGCGGCTATGTGCAGTCGGGCGACGGCAGCGATAACGGCGAAGAAGCCGAGTAATCGCGGCAAGCGGGCGGTGGAGAATTGAGAAACCGGCGCGGCGCCTCCATATGAGTTCGTTCCGTCAGTTCCTCAACTTCTCCCGGTCCAGCCTCCGCCGATGTTCGAGCGTTCCAAGAAGGGCGAGCACGCCCTGTTGATCCAGCCTCATGCCGGCGGCGCGCCGGATGAGGATCTGCTGGAAGAATTCGCCGATCTGGCGCGGTCGGCCGGTGCCTCGGTGGCCGCGGTCCTGACCGCGCGCATCGACCGGCCCAACGCCGCCACCCTGATCGGCAGCGGCAAGCTCGATGAGGTCAAGGCCGCGGCGCAAGCCAGCGGCGCCGACCTGATCCTGGTCAACCACGCCTTGAGCCCCGGCCAGGAGCGCAATCTCGAGCGCTTCCTCGAGCGCCGCGTGGTCGACCGCACCGGCCTGATCCTGGACATCTTCTCCCAGCGCGCGCAAAGCGCCGAGGGCAAGCTGCAGGTCGAGCTGGCCCAGCTCAAGCACATGTCGACCCGGCTGGTGCGCGGCTGGACCCACTTGGAACGCCAGCGCGGCGGCTCCATCGGCCTGCGCGGTCCCGGCGAAACCCAGCTGGAAACCGACCGCCGGCTGCTGCAAAAGCGGCTGGAGCAATTGCAAAAGCGCCTGGACAAGGTCGAAGTGCAGCGCACCCAGATGCGCCGCGCGCGCATGCGCAGCGAATTGCCGCGGGTGGCCTTGGTCGGCTATACCAACGCCGGCAAATCGACCCTGTTCAATGCGATGACCGGCGCGGAGGCCTACGCCGCCGATCAGCTGTTCGCGACCCTGGACCCGACCGTGCGCCGGATCGATCTGCCCGGCGGCGGCGCGGTGCTGGCCGATACGGTCGGCTTCGTCCGCGATCTGCCGCACGATCTGGTCGCCGCGTTCCGCTCGACCCTGTCGGAGGCGCGCGAGGCCGATTTGCTGCTGCACGTCATCGATGCCGCCGACCCGCTGCGCGATGAGCGCATCGCTCAGGTCGACGCGGTCCTGGCCGAGATCGGCGCCGGCGATCTGCCGCAGGTGCTGGTGTTCAACAAGATCGACCGGCTGGAGGCGACGCCGCCGCGGATCGACCGGCCGGGCGAGGAAAAACACCGGGTGTTCGTCTCCGCCCGCGACGGCCTGGGCCTGGACCTGTTGCGCACGGCGCTGGGCGAGGCGCTGCAGTTGCAGCACGTCCAGGGCAGCGTGCACATCGCCTCGCGCGATGCGCGGCTGCGCGCGCGCCTGCACGAGCTGGGCGCGGTGCGCGCCGAGCAGGCCGATGAGCAGGGCTGGACGGTCCAGGTGGACCTGGCGGTGGCCGACGCCCAGCGCCTGTTCGCCCAGGCCCACGGCGAGGCGTTGCGCCCCTTGCTTGAGGCGGCCCAGGCCCCCACCTAGAATCGACAGGTTCGCGCGCGGGTCGACCGCGCGCGCGCCGCGGCGCTCCTGCGCCGCAGGCCGGTGCCGGCGATCGCCGCGGCCCGGTGCAGCAGTCGGGACAGGATGTCCCGTCTGGCATCCACTTCTTTAGGAGCAGGCATGGCCTGGAACACCCCCGGTAGTGACAATTCCGGCGACAACCGACCGTCGCGGCAACGCAAACCCCAAGGCCGCGGCCTGGATGCCCTGATCGAGCCGCTGCGCGGCCTGTTCGGCAACGGAGGCGGCGGCATCCTGCGCTGGGTCGCGTTGCTGATCGGCCTGTGGTTGGTGTTCAACTGCTTCGTGCTGGTCACCGAGCAGGAACGCGGCGTGGTGCTGCGCTTCGGCGTGTTCTCGCGGGTGCTCAACCCCGGCCCGCACTTCAAGGCGCCGTGGCCGATCGAGACGGTCAACAAGGTCAACGCGACCCAGAGCAAGGCCTACAGCGAGACCGTGCCGGTGCTGACCCGCGACGGCAACATGGTCAACGTCGAAATCAACGTCCAGTACCGGATCGAATCGCCGTACCAGTACCTGTTCGGTGCGCGCGAGCCCGAGGAAGTGCTCAAGCAGGCCGCGCAGAGCGCGGTGCGCGAGCAAATCGGCCGCTCCGACCTGGACACCGTGCTCGGCGCGCGCAGCGTGCTGACCACCCAGGTGCGCCAGCGCCTGCAGGGTTCGCTGAAGGACTACGAGACCGGCTTGATCGTCACCGAGCTCAACCTGCCCAACGCGCGTCCGCCCGATGAGGTCAAGGACGCCTTCGACGAGGCCCAGCGCGCCAACGCCGACAAGACCACCGCGATCAACGAAGCCCAGGCCTACGCCAAGAAGATCGTGCCGGAAGCGCGCGGCGAAGCGCAGCGCGTGCGCACCACCGCCGAGGGTTACAAGACCTCGGTCGTGGCGCGAGCGCAAGGCGACGCGACCCGCTTCACCCTGATGGTCGATCAGTACAAGAACGCGCCGGACGTGACCCGCAAGCGTTTGTGGCTGGACACCGTGCAGGAAGTGCTGAGCCAGAACCGCAAGATCGTCGGCGGCGATTCGCGTCAGGTGTTGTACGTGCCGATGTCCGACCGCAGCGGCGTGCCGGTCACCCCGGGTCCGGTCAGCGTGCCGCTGAACCAGCCCGAGTTGCTGAGCCCGGTCACCGCGACCGACTCGGCGTCCACCGTTCCCTACGTCGGCCGACCGACGCGTCCGAAGTCCCGCGATGAGGTGATGCGATGAGAGTTCCTGCCCTGATTGCCGCGGGCGTGGCCCTGTTGCTGGCCTTGCTCGGTTCGGTGTTCGTGGTCCGCGCCGGACACAGCGCGATCATCTTCCGCCTCGGCACCGTGGTCCGCACCGACATCGGCCCCGGCCTGCACTTCAAGTGGCCGCTGGTGGAGAACGCGCGGATCTTCGACCGCCGCCTGAAGATCCTGCCGGCCGAACCGGAGCGTTACCTGACCGCCGACAAGCTCGACGTCAGCGTCGACTTCTTCGCCCTGGGCCGGATCCAGGACATGCGCCGCTTCTTCCAGGCCACCGGTGGCGACGAAAACGTCGCGGCCGAGCGTCTGGCGCCGATCATCCGCGACTCGCTGCGCAACGAGATCAACTCGCTCAAGCTGCTCGACGTGGTCAAGGGCGATCGCGAAGCGGTGATCGGCAAGCAGTTGGAAGCGATCAACCGCGGTGCGGCGACCTTGGGCGTGCAGATCCAGGACATCCGGATCAAGCGCATCGACCTGCCGCAGGACAGCAACGTGCTGGCGTCGGTCTACAACCAGATGAAGTCGCAGCGCCTGCAAGTGGCCAGCCAGTTGCGCGCGGAAGGCTTCGAGCAATCGCAGGCGATCCGTTCGGCCGCCGACCGCGACAAGACCGTGATCCTGGCCGAGGCCGAGCGCGACGCGCAGCGCATGCGCGGCGAGGGCGATGCCGAGGCGACCCGCCTGTACGGCGACGCCGCGTCCAAGGACCCCTCGTTCTTCGCCTTCCAGCGCAGCCTGGATTCGTACCGCAAGGCCTTCGCCGACGGCCAGAGCGTGATCGTGCTCGACCGCGACGATCCGTTCCTGCAGTACCTCAAGTCTGATCGCTGATCGGACGTGGCAGGCGAACTGATCCGGGCACTGTGCTTGGTCGCAGTGCTCGAAGGTCTGTTCCTGTTCGTCGCGCCTAACGGCTGGAAGCGCGCGGCCGAGCAATTGCAGGCATTGCCCGACAAGCAGTTGCGGACCGTCGGCGGCATCGTCGTCGCGGTCGGGCTGATCGCGCTGTGGGCCTTGCGCGGCGGCTGAGGATTCGCGCGGTGGCTTGGCGTTAGAGCGCCGATCGCGACATCGCCCATGCGACTCGGCCCCTCTTTGCGGGGCTGCTTCTGCGCGAGCCGTCCGGCGCAACGAATCGGCGTGGACTACCTGTTAGGAGCTGCGCGAGCTGCGACCGCGCGACCTCGATTGTCGCGTCGGCGTTGGTGGTTGCGCGGTCGCAGCTTGCGCAGCTCCTACAGGGGGCTGCGGCGCAGCGAGGTGCAGTGAGCGTTGCGGCCGTCGGCCGCGCTCGCTCACCTTCGATAACCGGTCTACGACGCCGGTCAATTCGCCGTCGCGACGGGCATCACCGCGATGCTCGGACGCGTGCGAAACCTTCCCGGCCTGTCCCCGAGTCGACCCGGTTTGTTCCTGTCGCCGGCGCGGCGGCGGGCATACAACCGCTGACGGCGTGGATACGCGCCGTTTCCGTCGCTCTCGCCCGCGTCAGGCCATGCGACCCGCCGCGTCCGCGCGGACGGGTCCGGCGCGGTCCGGCGACGCACTCCCATGCAGCACCTACACGACCATGGAGTAGCGTCATGAAGGAATGCTTCCCACTGCGCCGGACCGCGCTCGCGCTGGCCCTGTTGTCGCTGAGCGGATCGGCGCTGGCGGCCACGTGCCCGGCCTACAACCCGTCCAACAAGGCCAACAAGCTGTATCTGGTGTTTCCGACCGCGCCGCTGGCGTATCCCTCGTTCGGGTTTTCCGCGGCCTCGGCGACCAACCCCGCGGCGCCGTTCAATGCCGCCGATCTGCCCAGTTACACCGGCACCACCGCGGCGTTGCGCGGCGCGATCAAGCACGTGGTCGAACTGGATTACTGCGAGTTCAACGTGCAGGTGCTCGATTCCACGACCTTGCCGCCGGCCACCTTCCCGCGCCGCAACATCGTCGCGGTGACCACCAAGTCGGACATCACCGACGGTCTGTTCGGCATCGCTCAAGCGGTCAACACCAACGACACCACCGCGGTCGATTATTCCTACGTGTGGGGCAAGACCTATCAGGACTGGACCGGCGGCCCCGGCGGCGCGCTCAACGGCGCCAACTCGACCCTGGATCGCTGGGCCAATTCGATCGGCGGCACCGCCGCGCACGAGGCCGGGCATAACTACGGCCTGGCCCACAACACCATCGTCGGCCCCGGCGAGGACACCTACAAACACCACATGATGCCGGCCGGCGGCAGCCTCAACGCCGAGGATCGCGCGGGCTATCGCCGCCATTTCAGCGATCACGAATTCTCGACTCTGGCTGCTAATCTCGGCTTGTCGCTGCAGACCATGTGGAACTGGGATCTGGTCAATCCCAACGCCGCGCCGGCGCACAGCCTGGAGTTGCGCGTGCTGTATCCGTTGGCGACCGCGCCGACCATCGACTGGTTCTACGGCGGCTGCAACAGCCCATGGATCACCCCGAGCGTGACCGGTCCGGTCGGCCCGGCGGAAACCTTCCAGGGCGGCACCTACTATCCGTACATCGTCAAATGGAGCACGCCGAACCCGAACTGGGCCACCGGCAGTTGCAGCGCGCTGCCCGGTCCTCCGGGGCAGGCGCCGGGCGGCGTGTTGTTCCACATCGGCGCTTCCTTCGCCGGGGTGAACTTCAATCTGTCGACCTTGAATCCGATCGTGATCAAGGACATCACCCTGCGCGATGCGTCCAGCACCGCGCTGGCCTTGAACCCGCGCCTGCACGCCTTCGACGCCGGCACCCTGGACACGATCAACGGCACCTTGAACCTGGGCGTGTTCAACGTCGCCGGCGCCGCCGCGCGGCCGCTGCAACTGCAGAACCTGCAGATGCAGGAACTGCCGCGGGTGCTGGCGCTGGATCAGATGGTCGCCAACGGCCGCATCGCCGACTTCACCGGCGAGCCGTTCCAGCCGTGGGAGAAGACCACCCGCACCCTGGTGCGCGCCGCCGAGCTGTCGCCGGGCAAGGGCATCAGCGTGCCGATCGCCAAGCTCAACCAGCCGCGCCACGTGTACGAGGTGATCACCGCCGACGACTGCAAGAAGGCGCAGGCCGACAGCTTGCTGAGCGGCCCCGACACCGCCGATTGCCGGCCGGGCACCAACATCGATCTGTTCCCGGCGACCACCGTCTACTTCACCGCCAACACGATCGAGCCCGATGCGACGTATTGGGACCCGACCAAGCGCGAGTACGTGAGGGGGCCGTTGACCTCGCGCACCTACTACCAGCTCAGCGGGCGGCGTCTGGATCAGAACAAGAACGGCATCGACGACTACATCGACGCGCGTCAGGGAACCGCGCCGCAGAAGTGAGGTTGATGCGGTAACGCTTGCAAGCCGCCGGGCGCGTCGGACCGCCCGGCGTCGGCGGGCCCGGCGCAAGGCCGGGCCCGTGTTTTATCGCGCATTCGCCGCGCAGCGATTCAACCCGCGGCCAGCTCGGCGAGCAGGTCGTCGAGCTGTTCGAAGGTTTCCTTCGTCGCTTCCTGCGCGCCGGTGCCGGCTTCGTCGAGCGCTTGCTTGCTCGGATACAACTCGCTCATCACCACCAGCGTCTTGCCGTCGCGTTCTTCGAAGGTCACGGTGGTGACCGACCCCGGCTCGCCGCTTTCCTCGTTGGTCCAGACGATGCGCTGGTTGGGCACCACTTCCAGATACCGGCCGAAGAACGCCATCGTGTTGGCGGCATCCTCGCCGAACACCAGCCGATAGGCGCCGCCGGTGCGCACGTCCAGTTCGCACGAGCGCAGGGTCATGCCCAGCGAGCGCGGCACCCACCACTTCTTGAACAACTCGGGCTGGGACCAGGCCTGGAACACCAGCCGCGCGGGCGCGTCGAAGCTCCGGGTGACGACGACCTCGCGGTCGGATGTCTTCTGCACGGTCGTGCCTTGCGATTCACTTGCCTTGCTTGCGGCCACGGGCCTTCTCCTGTCGTTTGAGTTCGCCGATCACATCGTCCAGCGCCTGGAAGCGCGCGTCCCACAACTGCCGGTAACCCGCGATCCACGCCATCTCCTCTTCCAGGCGGCACGGGCCGATCCGGCAGGTGCGCACGCGGCCGACTTTCTCGGTGGTCACCAGTCCGGCCTGTTCCAGCACGCCGACGTGTTTCTTCATGCCGGTGAGGGTCATTCCGAACTTGTCGGCCAGGTCGGTGATCGAGGCGTCGCCGCGCGCGAGCTGGTCGAGGACGCCGCGGCGGGTGGCGTCGGCGAGCGCGGCGAAAGAGGCGTTGAAGTGGGGTGTCTGATACTGAACCATGTGGTTCAGTGTGAGGGGTCGGAAGCCGGAGCGCAAGAGGCGTTTCGGCGGCGCCGGGCGCCTTGCCGCCGTGGGGTATCCGGGCCGGGCGGGCGAGGGCGTAATCGTTCGGGCTCGCCCGGGATGTCGGATCGCAGGGTGATGGCGGGGCCGGCGCAAGTCCGGGCGCGCGCCGCCGGCGTTGGATGCGGCGTTACATCTGCCGGAAATGGTGCCAATAGCTGCGGCTGACCGGCAGGATTTCGTCGCGGCCCTTGAGGTGGATCGAGCCGGTTTCGTTGGCCTCCCGGGTCACGTGGCTGATCGCGCGCAGATTCACCACCACCGCGCGATGCACTTGCACGTAGCAGCGCGGATCCAGTTGCGCGCTCACTTCCTTCAGCGGCGTGCGGATCAGGGCCTCGGCCGGACGGCCGCCTTCGTCGCGCCAGGCGACCCGGGTGTATTTGTCGTCCGAGCGCAAGAAGTCGATCGTATCGACATCGATCAAACGCAGGCTTTGCCCGACCGATACCCGCAGCCAACGCAAGGGCTCGGCGCTTGGCGCGGTCGGTTTGCGCAACTGCGCGGCCAAGCGTTCCAGCAGCGCCTGGGCATCGGCCGCCGGTTGCGCCGCGTGCAGGCGCTGGCGCAGACGGCCGACGGTATCGGCCAGGCGCTGGGCTTCCACCGGTTTGACCAGGTAGTCCAGCGCGCCGTGCTCGAAGGCCTGCACGGCGTAGCGGTCGTAGGCGGTGACGAACACCAGGTGCGGTTCGCGGCCGATCTGGCGGGCGGCGTCAATGCCGCTCAGGCCCGGCATGTGCACGTCGAGAAAACACACCTGCGGCCGCAGCGCGCGGTACTGTTCGACCGCCTCGCGGCCGTTGCGCGCTTGCGCGAGGATCCGCAATTCCGGCCAGGCCTGGGCCAGCATCCGCGCCAAACCCTCGCGCAGCAGCGGTTCGTCGTCGGCGATCAAGGCGGTCGGCGGCAGGTTCATGACGGGCTCCGCGCCGGAAATTCCAGGCTCGCGCTGGTGCCGCGCGGATGCAGCGGGCTCAGGCTCAGGCGCGCGTCGCCGTCGAAGGCCAAGTGCAAGCGTTCGCGCAGATTGGCCAGACCGGTGCCGAGGCTTGCGCCGGTATCGCCCAGGCCGACGCCGCCGTCGCGCACTTCGACGTGGCAGCGGCCGGCGTGCGCGCGCACGAAGATGTCGATGCGGCCGCCTTCTTCGCTGGGATCGATGCCGTGGCGGACCGCGTTCTCGACCAAGGTCAGCAGCGCGGTCGGCGGACATTCCAGCTCCAGCGTATCGGGATCGGCGTGCAGGCCGAACTCCAGCCGGTCGGGCATGCGCATGTGCATCACTTCCAGATACGCGCGCACCAGTTCCAGCTCTTGCGCCAGCGTGGATTGGTCGCGATGCAGGCGCGGCACCGCGGCGCGCAGGTAGGCGATCAGGCTTTCCAGCACCGCCGAGGCTTGCGGCGAGCCGGACTGGACCAGTTCGCGCACGTTGGCCAAGGTGTTGAACAGGAAATGCGGTTCGACCTGCGCTTGCAACAAACGCAGGCGCGCATCCAGCGCGGCGCGTTCGTAGCGGCTGCGTTCCAGTTCGAACGCCAGCGCCTGCTGCTGCGCTTGCCCGCGGATTTGCCGCAGCAGCGCCGAGATCGCCATCCACGGCGCCACCAGCAAACTGATCGCCAACAGCATGCCGAAGCCGCTGAGGCGGTCGTTGTCGGTCCACCACGGTTTCGGATCGTAGTAGGTGGTCCAGTGATAGGCGAACACCGCCGCGAACGGCACCACCGCGGCGACCGCGATCACTTGCAAGGCCCAGCGCCCGACCCAGCGCGGCAACCGCGCCGGCCAGCGTTCGAACAAGCCGAACACCAGCAGGCAGGCCAGGCCTACCGTGGCCATGCGCGCCAACAATTCCCAGTAAGAGACGACCGAGCTGAGTTTGGCGAACCCGGCCACGGCAATGCTGGCGAGCGCGACCGCGAACACCCGCCGGCGGCCGAACACGCGTGCCAGGCCGCGCGGCGGAATGGATGGGGCGGAAACGGTCGATGGCATGGGCGCGACGATAGCAATTAGCGCGTGGCCCGGCCCGGCCGCGGCTGGGTCACTGCAGGCGCGGCAGCCACATCAACGCGATCGCCGCGGCCACGCCGCCGGCGGTGGCCAGGGTGGCGACCGCCAGCGCGGCCGCGACCGCGCCGCGCTGGATCGCGTTGGCGCGCGCCTGCGCGCGCAGGTACAGCTCCAGCATCGCCAGCGGCAGCAAGTATTGGGCGAACGCGAGCGCGGTCAGAAACGGGCCGGTGAAGCTGGCCGGATCGAAACCGGCCGGGCCTTGGTTGATCACCACCCACAGCATCAGACCCACGCGGAAGAACCACACTCCGGCCATCGCCAGATACAGGCGCAGCGCCCAACGCCGGTGCAGATCGAAACGGCGCGCGCGGGCGTGGCGTAGCGCTTGCCAGGCGAAGATCAGGATCAACAGCGCGTTGAGGACGATCCCGACTTTCTGCGAGGCATCGCCGACGCTGCCGCGGTGCGCGATCATGCTCAAGCCGCCCAGGCTCATTACCGCCGCGGCGCCTAGATAGAAGCGGCCGTTCCAGCGGTGCAAGCGCGGCCAGCGCGCGCGCAGCGCCGGGCTCAATTGCGCCAGCCCGGCCAGGATCGTCAGCACCGCGAACGCCAGATGCGCGGCGACCAGGGCGTTGCCGTAACCGTCGCCGGCGACGTGGCCGTGGGCGAAGATGCGGTTCCAGTCCTGCCAACGGCCGTGCGCCGCGGCGCCGCCGTAGTAGGCGGCGATGTAGCCGGCGAAGAACAACTGGCCGACCGCGGCGACCGCGATCCAGGCCCGGGCCGACCAGCGCAGCGCGCGTGCGCCGGCGAGGGAAGGGGAGAGCGGCGCGGCGTCGACGGCGGAAACGGTGGGCGGCATCGCGGTGGTTCCTGGCGGGGATCCCCTGGGGCTCGATGGCGAGGGGATCGCGGCCGGACCCGGCGTCCGGCGGCCGCCCAGGGCGGGCGACCCCGGGCAGGCGCAGTCTCGCCAACCCGTCGCGGCCGGTCCGCGGGCATTGCGACGGACGACCGGATCGGGGCGACCGGATACGGCCTGGGCCGATGGGCCGCGGCGGAAATCGCGGCTTTCGGCCTCGGCGGCGGCGGTCGGGCGCGGTCTTGACGACTCCCGCGCCGGCGCCGGCGCCGACGCGGCTGAGCGGAATCTGTCCAGTGGCCGCGATGGGGTGGCCTTGGCCACCCGAAACCCGGATAATGCGCAAAAGCCGGCCGGGGACATTCCCCGCCGGCTTTTTTCCGTTCATGGCCCTGTGGCGCGGCATCGGCTGCGACTGGGCGGGGGCGGACCTCGCGGCCACGGCCGTTTATCAGCAAAGCGCTTAGGAGTTTGGACTCATGGGTCAGTCAGTCGTCGTTCTCGGTGCCCAGTGGGGCGATGAAGGCAAGGGCAAGATCGTCGATCTGTTGACCGAGAAGATCGGCGCGGTCGTGCGTTTCCAGGGCGGCCACAACGCCGGCCACACCTTGGTGATCGGCGGCAAGAAGACCGTCCTGCACCTGATTCCCTCGGGCATCCTGCGCGACGATGCGCTGTGCCTGATCGGCAACGGCGTGGTGCTGAGCCCGGCCGCGCTGCGCAAGGAAATCGCCGAGCTGGAAGCCACCGGCGTGGAAGTGCGTTCGCGCCTGAAGATCAGCCCGGCCACGCCGCTGATCATGCCGTACCACATCGCCCTGGATCAGGCCCGCGAAAAGGCCGCCGGCGGCAAGGCCATCGGCACCACCGGCCGCGGCATCGGCCCGGCGTACGAAGACAAGGTCGCGCGCCGCGGCATCCGCGTGGCCGACCTGCATTACCCGCAGCAGCTCGCCGAGCAACTGCGCACGGCGCTGGATTATCACAACTTCGTGCTGACCAAGTACCTGGGCGTTGAAGGCGTCGATTACCAGCAGACGCTGGACGAAGCGCTGGCGTTCGGCGAATACGTCGAGCCGATGAAGTCCGACGTCGCCGGCATCCTTCACGACCTGCGCAAGCAGGGCAAGCGGGTGCTGTTCGAAGGCGCGCAGGGTTCGCTGCTCGACATCGACCACGGCACCTATCCCTACGTCACCTCGTCCAACACCACCGTCGGCGGCGCGCTCGCCGGCACCGGCGTGGGCGCGGACTCGATCGACTACGTGCTCGGCATCGCCAAGGCCTACGCCACCCGCGTCGGCGGCGGTCCGTTCCCGACCGAACTGGACGACGAAGTCGGCCAGGGCATCCGCGACCGCGGCCAGGAATACGGCGCCACCACCGGCCGTCCGCGCCGTTGCGGCTGGATCGACATCGTCGCGCTCAAGCGCGCGGTGGCGATCAACGGCATCACCGGCCTGTGCATCACCAAGCTCGACGTGCTCGACGGCATGAAGACCTTGAAGATCTGCATCGCCTACGAATACCGCGGCAAGCGCACCGAGTACGCGCCGCTGGACGCGGCCGGCTGGGACGAATGCACGCCGGTGTACCTGGAATTCCCGGGCTGGGACGAAAACACCCACGGCATCACCGAGTGGGACAAGCTGCCGCCGGCCGCGCGCGCTTACCTGCGCGCGCTGGAAGAACTGGCCGGTTGCCCGCTGGCGATCGTCTCCACCGGTCCGGATCGCGACCACACCATGGTTCTGCAGGATCTGTGGGCGTAAGCCTTCCGATCAGTGGGTCCTCAAGAACTCCCGCGAAAGCGGGAGTTCTTGTTTGCGGCGGGCAGGGCGGGCCCGTATTACAGTGACGGTGCCATGAACCGGTCCGATCGCGAAAAACTCCAGCGCTTGACCAACGTGCAAGAGCTGCTCGGCGAGCCGCCGCGCGAGCAGATCGATGTGCGCAGCGGCGAAGCCGTCGTCGCTCAACCCGATCCCGCTGCGCCGGCCATGCGCTCCACCCACGATCCGCTGTCGGTGCAAACCGCTACCGGCACCGTGGCCGAAGCGCTGACCGATCAACCCTTGAAACCGGCGGTGCGTTGGTTCGCCTGGATATTCCTCGCCTGGCCGCCGCTGATCCTGTGGCTGCTGTTCGCGTTCCAGGTCTTCTCCGGCGACACCCAATCGGCCGAGCGGCACGAGCGCGCGGGGCTGGAAGTGTTCTTGCTGGTGGTATTCCTGGTGCCGGCCTTGTACTGGCCGTATCTGCTGTTGGGCAACAAGAAACGCAGGTAAACGACGGCGAGTCGTTTGGGGCGGCCGGGATCGATGCTGGCCGCAACGTCTGAGTCTGGGACTGCACGCTGCGAATGTCTGAGCCGTCCGGCGGCATGACTGCGGTTGCATGAAAACCAAGCCCCGCAGCCAGGGGCTTTGCTTCGGTCTGGTCGTGCGGAGATTGGTTCCAATTGTTCCCAGGTGATGGGTTTTTGCAGAGACCATCGGAGCGTTATGCGCCTGTATCTTAGCGCCATCCTCCCTGGTGCCACTGTGATGAACCCGACTAACGAAGCCTCCCAATCCGCCGCCACCGCCACCGCCGCCAAACGCGTGCTGATCGTCTACGCCCACCCCGAACCGGAGTCCTTGAACGGCTCGCTCAAGGACGCGATGCGCGAGCATCTGCTGGCGAGCGGGCACGAGGTCCAGGTCAGCGACCTGTACGCGATGAAGTGGAAGGCCGAAGTCGACGCCGACGACTTCCCGCAGCGCGACCGCGCCGCCAAGTTGATCGTGCCCAGCGATTCGCGCCGCGCCTTCGACAGCGACGCGCTGACCGAGGACGTGCGCCTGGAGCAAGACAAGCTGCGCTGGGCCGACGCGCTGATCCTGCAGTTTCCGCTGTGGTGGTTCTCGATGCCGGCGATCCTCAAGGGCTGGTTCGACCGCGTCTACGCCAACGGTTTCGCCTACGGCGTGGGCGAGCACTCCGACCGCCATTGGGGCGACCGCTACGGCGAAGGCAAGCTCGCCGGCAAGCGCGCGCTGGTGTCGGTGACCGCCGGCGGCTGGCAGGAGCACTACAGCCCGCGCGGCATCAACGGCCCCATCGACGACATGCTGTTTCCGATCAATCACGGCGTGCTGCATTACCCCGGCTTCGAGGTGCTGCCTTCGTTCGTGGCCTATCGCACCGGCCGCCTGGATGCGGCGCAGTTCGCCGCGCTGCGCGAGCGCCTGGTCGAGCGCCTGGACGGTCTGTGGACCGACGCGCCGATCGGCTACCGCAGGCAGAATGCAGGCGACTACGAGTTGCCGGCGCTGACCCTGCGGCCGGGGCTGGAGCGGCAGGGGGCGCAAGGGTTCGCCCTGCACGTGGACGATGCCGCGGCGCGATTGGCGAGTTAAGGCGGCCACGCCCCTTGCCGCGGCGGCGCAAGGGGCCCGGACCCGAACTGCCGGCACGGGGAAGACGGAGCCGGCAATCCCCGCCGAATCGGCCCTTTCATAGGGCGGCGACGCGACCTTCACGACCCCTCCTGCAAAAATGTGATTGACAGCACATTTCTGACGCTGTCGCACCGTTTACCGGCCTGGCCGGACGGCTGCAGGGTCGAGAGGGCGACTCCCAGGACGGGACGTGTATCTCCCGTCCGCGAGGACGGCGACCGAGCGGCCGATTCGGCTTCGGTCGCTCGTCAGGGGGAGTCCGTTCGCTCATGTTTGCATCCACCATCCGGCGCCCGTGGCGCCGCGTCGGCCTGTCCGCGCTGGCGGTTCTGATCGCCGCCGCGGTGTCGCCGGCCCAGGCCCAGGTCCAGCGCACCTTCGTCAATCTCGGCTTCGAGCAGCCCGATCTGGGCACCGGCGCCTGCGTCGGCTTCTTCGCCGGCCCGGCCCAGGTCACCGGCTGGAACACCACTCATCCCAGCGGCGTCGCCGGCGGCTGCGGCCTGGTCGGCAATCCGGCCACTGGCCCGATCGTGGAGTTGTGGGCCAACAGCTTCAATTCCACGCCCGCGCGCGCCGGCAAGCAGCATGCCGAACTCAACGCCAGTCAGGCCTCGCGCATTTTCCAGAACATCTGTCTGACCAACGGCGAGGTCATCAGCTGGCGGCTCAGCCACCGCGGCCGCAACTCGGCGACCGTCCCGGACGTGATGAGCTTCGGCATCAACGCCAGCGGCAGTACCACCACGCCGGTGACCAGCGAGATCGCGCGCATCGGCACCACCAACAACGGCACCGACCGGGTCGATACCAGCGGCACGGCGTCCTCGGCCAGCCAAGGCAGTCTGACCATCGGCGGCACCAGCAACGGCTGGCGCGATTACAGCGGCACCTTCACTTACGCCGGAACCTCGGACGTGCAGCAGGTCGGTTTCGCCGCGGTCAGCAGCAGCGGCGGCATTTCGCTGGGCAATTTCCTCGACGAAATCCAGATCACCCTGCGTCCGTACGTCGAGTTCGACGCGACCAGCTACACCACCCGCGAAGGCCAGACCGCGGTGCTGCCGCGGCTGCGCATCATCGGCACAGTCCCGGCCGGCGGCATCGTGGTGCCGGTGCGGATCACCGGCGGCACCGCCACGCTGGGCAGCGATTTCACCGTGACCAACGGCAGCGGCAACATCGTCAACGTCAGCATTCCGGCCAACACTTACGACAACGCCACCTTCACCCTGCCGATCGCGATCGTCGACGACAACATCATCGAAGACAACGAGACGGTGACCTTCACCGCCCAGCCCAGCGCCAACGACTACACCCTGACCTCGACCACCGCCTGCACGGCCGGCTCGACCGGGCAGACCTCGGCGACTTTGACCATCCTCGACAACGACGTGGATCTGCGCACCACCAAGCGCGTCGACAACGCCGCGCCCACGCCGGGCGGCAACGCGGTGTTCACCGTGACCTATCTCAACAACACCGCGCGCCCGACCGTCGCCGACACCACCGCGCACGACGCGGTGGTGAGCCTGTCCGACACGGTGCCCGCCGGGCTGACGTTCGCTTCGTGGACGTGCACGGCCAGCGGCACCGCGACCTGTCCGCAGGCCAGCGGCGTCGGCGCCATCAGCGGCAGCACCACCTTGCCGGCCGGCAATGGCGCCGCCGGCAGCGGTCTGACGTATCGGATCAACGCGACCTTGGGCGCCGGCCAATGCGCGGCGATCGTCAACACCTCCACCATCGCCGCGATCGCGCCGTTCGCCGAAGGCGCTTCGGCGCAAAGCGGATTCGTCACGCCCGCGCCGGGCGGCAGCGCCGACAACAGCGCCAGTGCCACGGTCGATGCGGTGTGCGTGTCGTTGTCGTTGCGCAAGGACGACAACAACGCCAGTTACACGCCGGGCTCGCAAGCCGATTACGTGGTGCGCGCATGCAATCCCAACGGCCCGGACGCGGCGGTCGGCGCCAGCGTCAGCGATGCCTTGCCGCGCGGCGCGACCTTGCGCGCGCCGTGGTCGTGCGCGGCCAGCGCGGGCGCCGGCGTTTGCCCCGCCGGTGGCGGCGCGATCGGCGACAGCAACGTCACGGTGAGCGGAATCGGTTTGCCGGTGGGCGCGTGCGTGAACATCAACGTGCCGGTGCGGTTCAGCGCTAATCCCGCCGATTATTGAGTCGGGCCCGCGCGCGTCGTTCGCGCGCGCGCGGGTTGTTTGAGG
>NZ_JBAMDI010000053.1:0-69313 GCF_036961695.1 Pseudomonas sp. CGJS7
GCCCAGCAAGCGGCCTGGGTGCCGCCGGCCTGCTTGCAGTCGTAAATGCACTGGGCCATTTCCGGGGTGATGTTGGCGCTGCCGGCGAAGGCGCTAATGCCTAAGCCCATGCCGAACAAAAACATGCAGCTCGCGATCAGTTTCTTGCTCATTGCTTGGCTCCCCTTTCGGTTTGAAGTTCGACGGAACATCCTTTACCTGCACTTCAAGCGCACGGGCGGCGGCGCGGTCGCGCGGCGCGCCCGGCTCTCGGCCGCGGCAGCGATG
The DNA here is from genome assembly GCF_036961695.1 of Pseudomonas sp. CGJS7. NCBI lineage: Bacteria > Pseudomonadati > Pseudomonadota > Gammaproteobacteria > Pseudomonadales > Pseudomonadaceae > Pseudomonas > Pseudomonas sp. CGJS7. The sequence goes on from NZ_JBAMDI010000053.1 coordinate 268, forward strand.
CCGCGACGCGCAATGCGTGCTCGTGGCGAGTCCTGAGCGTGCGTTGCGCGCACCGATCTAATCCGCGCTGCGGCGGGCTGTCAAACCGACCGCGCGCGCGCCCGCATCGCGCCCATGGGCCAGCCGCCGGCACCCGCGCATGCGCTCGCGAGCGCGCATGGCCGCGAGCGCATTCAGCGACCGCGCGAGGCCGCGAAAAAGCGGCGGTCAAGGCCGCGACGGGATCGATTAGGGAACCAACCGCATGGGTTCCGTGACTTGGGTCGCAAGCCCGACCCTGTGGCGGACGGGGCGCATGCGCGTGCACGGGGCGTGGTTTCGTCGGCCCAAGGCCTATGCCATAGTCGGCCCACGCCGCGCTCGCAACACGGCGTCGCTGCGATGCAACACGCGCAGCGCGCGAGATGCGATTCCGCGGCACATCGGCCAACGAGCGAATTCTCCGCACACAACTCGATCCGTTGTCCTGTGATGTCCACTTTCTAATTAGGGGAGGGGTTCATGCTGGAGCAGTACGGTTTGATTCTGGCGCTAGGCTGCGCCGTCGTCGCGATCCTCTACGGCATCGTGTCCGCGCGCTGGATCAGCGCTCAACCCGCCGGCAACGCACGCATGCAGGAGATCGCCGGCGCGATCCAGGAAGGCGCACGCGCCTATCTCAATCGCCAATACACCACCATCGCCATCGCCGGCGCGGTGTTGTTCGTACTGATCGGCGTATTCCTCAAATGGCCCGCGGCGATCGGTTTTCTGATCGGCGCGGTGCTGTCGGGTGCGGCCGGTTACATCGGCATGAACGTATCGGTGCGCGCCAACGTGCGCACCGCCGAAGCCGCGCGCAAGGGCATCGGCGCGGCGATGGACGTGGCGTTCCGCGGCGGCGCGATCACCGGCATGCTGGTGGTCGGCCTGGGCCTGCTGGGCGTGGCCGGTTACTGGCTGGCGCTGGGCAAGTTCGGCATCAGCGGCGAAGCGGCGCTGCATGCGCTGGTCGGCCTGGCGTTCGGCTCGTCGCTGATCTCGATCTTCGCCCGCCTGGGCGGCGGCATCTTCACCAAGGGCGCCGACGTCGGCGCGGATCTGGTCGGCAAGGTCGAAGCCGGCATCCCCGAGGACGATCCGCGCAATCCGGCGGTGATCGCCGATAACGTCGGCGACAACGTCGGCGACTGCGCCGGCATGGCCGCGGACTTGTTCGAAACCTACGCGGTGACGGTGATCGCCACCATGCTGCTCGGCGGCCTGATGGCCAGCGAAGTCGGCGCCAACGGCGTGCTGTATCCGCTGGTGCTCGGCGGGGTGTCGATCATCGCTTCGATCATCGGCGCGTTCTTCGTCAAGGTGAAGGCCGGCGGCTCGATCATGGGCGCGCTGTACAAGGGCGTGATCGTCTCGGCGGTGCTGGCCGCGATCGCGTTCTATCCGATCACCAGCGAGCTGATGCGCGACTCCAGCTTCGGCGCGATGAACGTCTACGGCTGCGCCTTGATCGGCCTGATCCTGACCGGCGCGATCGTCTGGATCACCGAGTACTACACCGGCACCCAGTACGGCCCGGTCAAGCACGTCGCCCAAGCCTCCACCACCGGCCACGGCACCAACATCATCGCCGGCCTGGGCGTGTCGATGAAGTCGACCGCGCTGCCGGTGATCGCGGTGTGTCTGGCGATCTGGGGCTCGCACGCGCTGGCCGGTTTATACGGCATCGCCATCGCCGCGACCTCGATGCTGTCGATGGCCGGCATGATCGTCGCGCTCGACGCTTACGGCCCGATCACCGACAACGCCGGCGGCATCGCCGAGATGGCCGAGTTGCCGCCGGAGATCCGCGACATCACCGATCCGCTGGATGCGGTCGGCAACACCACCAAGGCGGTGACCAAGGGCTACGCCATCGGTTCGGCCGCGCTGGCCGCGCTGGTGCTGTTCGCCGATTACACCCACAACCTGCAGGCCGCGCATCCGGGCGTGGTGTTCAACTTCGATCTGTCCGACCACATGGTCATCATCGGCCTGTTGATCGGCGGCCTGATTCCGTACCTGTTCGGCGCGATGGCGATGGAAGCCGTCGGCCGCGCGGCCGGTGCGGTGGTCGAGGAAGTGCGGCGCCAGTTCCGCGACATCGTCGGGATCATGGACGGCACCGGCAAGCCGCAGTACGACAAGGCCGTGGACATGCTGACCAAGTCGGCGATCAAGGAAATGATCGTGCCGTCGTTGCTGCCGGTGATCGTGCCGGTGGTGGTGGGCCTGCTGCTTGGGCCCAAGGCGCTAGGCGGTCTGCTGATCGGCACCATCGTCACCGGTATCTTCGTCGCGATCTCGATGACCACCGGCGGCGGCGCCTGGGACAACGCCAAGAAGTACATCGAAGACGGCCACCATGGCGGCAAGGGCTCGGAAGCGCACAAGGCCGCGGTCACCGGCGACACCGTCGGCGATCCGTACAAGGACACCGCCGGCCCGGCGATCAATCCGCTGATCAAGATCATCAACATCGTCGCGCTGTTGCTGGTGCCGTTGTTGCCGGTCTCGGCGACCAGCGAATCGGCGAGCGCGGCGCACGGCGGCGGCGCGGCCGTCGCGGAGGCATCGGCTGCGCCCGCAGCTAGTGTGGCCGCGGGCGAGGCGACCGAAGCAGCCAACGGCGACACCGCCTCCGCGGAAGCGACGGAACCGACCGCAGCGGGCAACTTGGCCGCAGCGACCGCCGCCGGACAAGCCACGCTGTACTTCGACGTCGGCTCCTCCGCCCTGCCGGCGAGCGCATCGGCCGATCTGGCCGACGTGCTCGCCACGCTCAAGGCATCGCCGGACGAGAAGGCGCGCATCTCCGGTTTCCACGACGAATCCGGCAGCGCCGCGACCAATGCCGAACTGTCCAAGCAGCGCGCGCAGGCGGTGGGCAAGTGGCTGGAGTCGCAAGGCATCGCCAGCGAGCGGATCGAACTGGACCGGCCGGCGGTGACCACCGGCGGCGGCGATCCCCGCCAAGCGCGGCGGGTCGAGGTCAAGGTGGAATAAGCCGATCGGCGATCCCACGAAAACGGCGGCCCAGGCCGCCGTTTTCGTCTTCCCTCGCAAGACCCGACACGCGCCCTGTAGGAGCGGCGCAAGCCGCGACCACGACACCACGCCGACCGGCGTACGCCGGATGTCGCGTCTACCGCGCCAAGAAGAAATCGAATCAGCGGCGACGAAGCGCTCGGCCGCTACACCTCAAGCTTCGAACGCTCCGCGCGCGACATCGAACCACGGCGTGCACAACACCTGTTGGCGTTCGGACACCGCGAACGAAGCGCGCCAGATTTCCAATGCGCCGACACGTTCTGGCGTATCGAAATCGGTATCGGCGAACGCGGCCACGCCCAGACACCAACGCAAGCGCTTGGGCGCTTGCAAGCCGGGCACCGCGAATGCGAACTGGCCGCTCGACTCGCCGCCCGGCGCCAGCTTGAGCGCCAACGACCGCACCGGCGCGGTCGGCGCCGGATTCGCCAACGGCAGCGCGATGTGGCTGAGAGTGACGTCGCCGCCGTCGTCCTTCCAGGCCGGCGGCGCGATCGCGCCGAGCTTCTGCCGTCCGCCGGCCACCGCATGGCGGTCGCCGCGATCGAACACCGCCAGCGCCGCGCCGCCGACGTTGCGCAGTTGGTAATTCACCCGCAGCGCCTGCTTGTCCGCGTCGTAGGCGAAGCCGACATCCAGCGCGGCGCCTTGGCCGTGCACGTGGGTCTTCGCGCCGGTCGACGGCGCGGGAGCGGAAGCTGGCATGGTCCGGGCGGGCTCGGCTGCGAAGGAAGACGACGCGAACGCGGCCGAGGCGATCAGCAGCGCGGCGGCTAAACGGCGATGGGCGGGTTGGAAGATCATGCCGCGACTCTAACGGTGCGCGCGTTGGGCGAGGTGACGGAACCGATCATCGCCCAATCCAGGCGCGATGCCACATGGTCGGCGCGGCATCGGCCCGCGCGTCGCCGATCCTCGCCAAAGCGAAGGCGGCCCGCGCTCGACGCGGGCCGCCTTCGGGCTCCCCAACACGTGGCGCCCGCGCGGTTCAGAGCGAATAGCTCGGACGATCCGGCAGGCCGAGTTCGCCGCGCAGGCCGTTCTCGGTGAGGTGATCGGGGTTGGCGGTGGTCTTGGGCGTGCTCGGATCGCCGTCGAAGTCGTAACCCGGGGCGCTGGTTTCCAGCCCCACCGCCTGGCGCTCGGCGTTCGGCACCTGGCCGTTGTCGGGGCCGGTGCCGCGATAAGTGCCCGGCTGGAAGGTGCCGGTGACGCCGTTATAGGCGTGCGACATCTCGTGATACAGCACCACCACCGGCGCCGGAAATTCGGCCATGTGGAAGGAGGGGTTGTAGCTGATCTGCACGTCGCCGCCCTTGCCCGGCTTGCCGTTGACGATGTCGGCGTCGTTGCTGAAGGTCTGGGCGTAACCGTTTTGTTCGTTGGACAGTTCCTTGATGGTCACGCTGTTGCCGCGCGCGGCGGCTTGATCGAATTGGGCGAGCATCTGCTGGCCGTTGGGCGAGGCGCGCAGGAAATCGATCTCGGCGCCGACCCGCTGCTTGAACGCCTCCGAGCCTTCGATGCTCACGCCCTTGCTGGCGCTGATCTCGACATTGATGACGGTGTTCTTGGCGCCGGTGGCGGCGTTGATCAGGTCGGACGCGGTCTGGGCATAGACCGTGTCGGCGCCGGACTGGTTGTCGACCGTGTCCTTGCCGGCGCCGGTATACACCGCGTCGTCGCCTTCGCCGCCGCGCAGGGTGTCGTCGTCCAGGCCGCCGGAGAGCATGTCCTTGCCGGCGCCGCCTTCCAGGGTGTCGTTGCCCTTGCCGCCTTCCAGGAAGTCCACGCCGTCGCCGCCGGCCAGCCGGTCGGCGCCGTCGCCGCCGTAGACCACGTCGTCGCCGCGGCCGGCGTCCAGGCGGTCGTCGCCGCTGTTGCCGAACAGATCGTCGCGGCCGTCGCCGGTGCTGATGTCGTCGTTGCCCAGGCCGCCGTCGATGCGGTCGTTGCCCGCGCCGGTGGCGATCTTGTCGTCGCCCGCGCCGCCGTCGACGACGATGTTGACCTTGACGTTGGGCGCGACGTTGATGGTGTCGTTGCCGGCGCCGCTGCGGATGGTGAGCTCCTGGTTCTCGCCCAGGCGCACTTCGTATTTCTCGCCGTTGATGCCGACGTCCAGGGTGCCGTCGTCGCGCTGGGTGATCTGCACGTCGTCGTTCTTGGCGCCGGTGGTCAGCACGACTTGATCGGTGCTGACGTAGGTGCGGCCCAGGCCGGCGTCGGCCAGGGTTTGCTCGCGCGCGATCGACACTTCCGCGCCTTGGTGCAGCGGATCGATCTGGATGGTCTTGCCGTCCGGGGTCTGGCCCTGGGTGCGCTGACGCGGGTTGGTGTCGCCGCCGTCGATCGCCACCGCGTCGTCGGCCACCGCGCGTTGCGGCTCGGGCTGGATCGACGGATCGGCGAGCACCGGCGCCTGCGGCTCGGCCAGACGGTTCGGGTCGGCGGCGACCGGGTTGTCCCAGTAGGCATCGACCGGCGGCGGCGGCGCGGGACGGGTGGCGTCGAGCTGAACGGACATGGCGGACCTGCGATGGCTGGAGTGCTGGCCTCCTAGATACGCAGACGTATGTCCCGATCCAAGCTAGGGCGGACCCAAGCTAGGGTTGCCCCGAGGACGATTGCGCGGCGCGCGCGGCGCCGTTACCAGACTTCGAGTTCGTAGATCCGGGTCGCCGGATCGGCCGGATCCTGAGCCGGCTGGGTGACGTCCAGACGCACGTAGCGCGCGCGCGTCGGCGCGATCGGAAGTTCGTTGATGCCGTCGACGTTGTCGTCGCGGCGCACCACCTGCCTCCAGTGCAGCGCATCGCTGGAAACCGACAGCGTGTACGCGCGGGTATTCATCGCCGGCGCTTCGTCGCCGGCTTGCGCGTGCTTGATGGTGAAACCGCGCACGCGCCGCTGCGATTGCAGATCCACCTGCAACCACGACGGCCGCAGCAGCGAGCAGAACTTGTCGTGGGTCTTGCTGGCGAGCAAGCCGTTGACCGCCTTCTCGGCCTCCTCGCCGGGTTTGCAGATCGCCGATCCGGTGGTCGGACGGTGCAAGGCCAGATTGGTCCGCGCGCGCTCGCCCGCGTGCGCGGACGTCAGCGCAGCGGCCGACAACGTCAGTGCGGCAAGCAGCGATCGATTCATGGCGCGCCCTGTTGCGCCAACCAGGCGCGCTTGGTGATTTCGGCGGTCTTGTGCTGACCGTCGTGGCTCCAGCCCGGCGGCATCACCAGGTAAAGCAGCTTGTTTTTCAGGCCCGGCGCGGCCAGCACATCGCGCCCCAAGGCATGGAACTCGCCCAGATACCCGTCGAGAAAACTGCCGGGCTTCATCGGCCGGGTGATGCCGTATTCGATCCGGATGTCGTCGCGCTGCGGCTGATAGGTGCGGAACACGCGATCCCAGATGTTGAGCAGATTGCAGAAATTGGTGTCCATGTAGGCCGCATTGCGCGCGTGGTGCACGCGATGGTGGGCCGGGGTCAGGATGATCCGGTGCAGGAAACCCAGTCGCCCGTCCTTGAGCGCGTGTTCGCCCAGATGGATGAACTGCCCCCACAGCCCGTCGATGAACATGATCAACAGCAACAGCGGCGGCTCCACCCCGGCCAGGATGCAGATGGTGGTGCGGACCAGATCCGCGTACGGCGCTTCCAGAAACAAATGCGCGTAGTTGACCGACAGATTCATCGCCACCGGCGCGTGGTGGGTGGAGTGCAGGCACCACAGCAGCCGCACCTTGTGGGCGAGGTAGTGGTAGACGAAATGAGCGAACTCCCACACCACGTAACCGTAGATCAGCCCGGGCACGCTGATCCCGACCTGGAACGGCGCATACGGCTGGAACACGCCGATGCACAGGGTCACCACGCCGAAGGTCAGGAAGGTCGAGATCAGCCGGTTGGCCAGCAGGGTCAGGAACGGGAGCTTGTAGTCCTCGAGCTTGAACTGGCGCTGGGCGATGGTGCGCAGCAGCTCGTACACCAGCAGGATCGGGATCACCGGGTACAACAAGGCCGCCGCGCCGTCGGCGCTGAGCAAGGCCCGGTAGCCGCGCTCGGCCAACAGTTGCAGCAAGGCGCCCAGGCCGAAAAACCCGACCGCCTCGTTCTGGACATGCACCCACCAATCCATCCCCGCCCCCGCGTTTTAGATCGATCCAATCGTTATGTAGCACCGCCTCCGCGCGCCCTCAAGCAAGGCGCGTCCGGGTACGCCCGAGGGCATTAGAAGACGGTTTTACGGTTTAGAAAGCCCGGCTTGGCGCGGCCGGCCGTTGGTTTTCCATCGCGGCTGTTCGCCGCCGATAGCGGCGCAAAGCGGGACGCTCGCCGCCGATTGGACGTTTACGCACGCCGCGCCTCGGCCCGGCCGGCCGGCCGCCGCGTGCTGCAATGCAACAGCCGGGCGCGTAGAATGGCGCACCTTTTCTTTCATCCGGCCCGCCCCCGCGGGCCTCAGCAGTCGGAGCACACATGGGTCTGGATCTCGTTCCCACCGGCAAGAACCCGCCGCACGAGCTCAACGTCATCATCGAAATCCCGAAGGACGCCGAGCCGGTCAAGTACGAGGTCGACAAGGCCTCCGGCGCGATCTTCGTCGACCGCATCCTGTCGACCCCGATGCGCTACCCCTGCAACTACGGCTACGTCCCGCACACCGTCTGTGGCGACGGCGACCCGGCCGACGTGCTGGTGGTGCTGCCGCTGCCGCTGATCCCGGGCTCGGTGATCCGCTGCCGTCCGGTCGGCGTGCTGCGCATGGTCGATGAGGCCGGCGGCGACGAAAAGATCCTGGCCGTGCCGGTCGACAAGGTGTTCGCCGGTTACAGCCACATCCACGATATCGATCAGGTCAGCTCGCACTGGCTCGAGCGCATCGGCCACTTCTTCGAGCACTACAAGGATTTGGAGAAGGGCAAGTGGGTCAAGCTCGACGGTTGGGGCAACGCCGAGGAAGCCAAGAAGATTCTGGTCGAGTCGATCGAGCGTTATGCGGCCGAGACCGATAAGCCGAAGTTCTGAGCGCGCTTGTCGCGCCCGCAAAAAGGCCGCCTTCGGGCGGCCTTTTTTGTTGTGCGTTCCAGGTCCGCCACCGCGTTCGCGCCTGCGGGAACCGCGGCGACAGGCAGCGACCGGGAGCAGCCCCGAACCCCGAACACAAAAAACCACGGCCCCTTTCGGGGCCGTGGTCGTATTGCGTGGACTCAGGACTTCTTATCAGAAGCGCTGACGGTACTGCATGTAGTAGAAACGGCCCGGGACGTCGTATTGCGGGTCGAACATGTTGTAAGGCGCCGTCAGCGACATCGGCGGCTGCTTGTCGAACACGTTGTTGGCGCCGACCGAAACGGTCGCGTTCCACGGCGTATTCACGCGCAACTGCAAGTCGTGATAGGTCACCCCGCCCATGTGGTTGCGGCCGGCAGGGCCGTCCGCGGTCACGCGGTTCGGCTGGGTGCAGTAGTCTTCAAGACCGGACGGGCAAACCTCGTCCAGGCCGGACTTGTAGCGCATACCCCAGGTCATGCCGATGTCGCCGCGGGTCCAGTCCAGGTACATGTTGGACTTGATGCGCCAGTAAGGATCGTTGCGCAGGTACAGGCCGGCGCGGTGTTCGACCGCGGAGTCCTGCGAGGCCTTGATGGCGAAGTCGGAGGTGTAGCTGGTGTCCCAGGTGATGGCGAACTTGCCCCACGAGGTTTCCGGCAGACGATAGTTCAACGTGACGTCGTAGCCTTCGACCTGGTACTCGGCCAGATTCATCATCGGCATGCGCAGCTTGTCGATGTTGTTCGGCGCGCCCGGGTAAACGGCATTGCGCGAGAACAAACCGCAGTACTGAGCCTGCTCGCCCGGCGTGCCGCCGTAGCACTTGTCCAGGATGAACTGAGCTTCCGGACGGGTGATCGCGTTCTCGATCTTGACCTTGTACCAGTCGACCGAGATGTCGAAACCTTCCAGCCAGCTCGGGTTGTAGACGAAGCCCAAGGTCTTGCTGGTCGAGGTTTCCGGCTGCAGCTGGGTGTTGGAGGTCCAGGTGAACGCTTCCACGCTCTGCGAGCCGGTGCCGCCGTACTGCACGTAGCCCGGACCGACGCCCTGGCCGGCGCAACGGGCGGCGATCTGCGCGTTGGAACCGCCGTTGTTGCACGGATCGGTGAAGGTCTCGTACGAACCCTGATCGCCCGCGAACAGGTTGTCGATGCTCGGCGCGCGGAAGCCTTCGGTGTAGTTACCGCGGATCATCAGGTCGTCGAACGGCTTCCAGCGGAAACCGAACTTGCTGTTGAGCGTGTTGCCGAAGTTGCTGTAGTCCGAGTAACGGGCCGCGACGCTGAAGTCCAGCAGCTTGGCGAACGGCAGGTCGGCCAGGACCGGGATCGCGAGTTCGACGTAGAACTCGTCGAGCTTGTACGAGCCGGAGGTCGGCTTGCTCGGGTTGCCGGTGCTCAAGCCGGCGGCGACGAACGCGTCCGGATCGTACTGGCCGCTCTCGGTGCGGTGTTCATAACCGGCGGCGATGCCCAGCGGGCCCGCCGGCAGGGTGAACAGCTCGCCGCTGATGTTGGCGGTGTAGCTCTTGGAGATGACGGTGTTGGAATCGTGAGCGGTGAACGCGCTGTAGCCGATCGCTTCGGGAGTGATCGAGCCGTTGCCGCCGAGCGGATTCATCGGCACGCAGCCCGGGATCACGTCGCCGCGGGCGTCGAGGCAGACGACTCGGCCATCGCGCAGTTCCGAACGGCCATTGGCCTGGGCGAGCGCGCTCTTGTTGAAGAAGCCGTAGGTCAGGACGTTTTCGTCGGTCTTGTCGTAGCGGTAACCGACGTCCCAATCGAAGTTGCGGCCGCCCAGTTCGAACGCGCCTTCCAGCGCGCTGTAGAAGTGCCAGGTCTTGACGTTCTGGTTGTACGAACGGCCACCGGACTCCTGCATGCGGCGAGCGACGATCAGATCGCGCGCGCCACCGGGAACCAGACCGTTGTAGAAACCGTTCGGGTTGGTCGGGTTGTAGTAGCTGTCGCCGGTCAGGTTGATGCCGGTGACCGGCATCGCCGCGAGCAACTGCTCCGACTTGCGCTCGTTGTAAAGCGCTTCGGTGCGGAAGGTCAGGTTGTCGACGATGTTGAAGGTACCCTGCGCGAACAGCGAGGTACGCTCCTGCGGCGTCACCAGATAGTTGTCCGGAGCGGTGTTGTAGCCCTGGGTGTTGGCGTCGTACGGCGTGACCTTGCCGTCGATGATGCGGTACGGCTTGTTGTCGCCGTTGGCGTCGACGAACGCGCCCGGGAAACCGGTGCCGCTGTTGCCGCTGAAGAACGGAGCGCCGCCGGCGGAGATCTTGCGATCGCCGGCCATGACCGCTTCTTCCTTCACGTACGACGCGCCCAACAGCAGCGTCGAGCGGTCGTTGGTGGTGCCCAGGGTGAAGTCGTAAGCCTGGCGGGTGCCGTCGCCCTGGCCGTACTGACCGATGTACGCGCCGGCCTCGGCGCCGTCGAAGTTGCGGCGGGTGATGATGTTGACCACGCCGGCGATGGCGTCGGAGCCGTAGATGGTCGACGCGCCGTCCTTCAGCACTTCCACGCGCTCGATGATCGAGGCGGGGATGGTGTTCAGATCGACGCTGCCGTCGGTCTGGGTGGTCCAACGGCGGCCGTTGACCAGAACCAGGGTGCGCGCGGAACCCAGGTTGCGCAGGCTGATGCCGGCGGTGCCGCTGTTGCCGTTGTTGACGGTGGTGTTGAGCGCAGCGCCGTTGCTGGAAATGCGCTGCAGCACGTCGGCGACCGAAGTCACGCCTTGCTTGTCGATTTCGGCGCGGCTCAGGGTGAAGATCGGCTGCGAGGTTTCCAGATCCGCGCGCTTGATGCGCGAACCGGTAACTTCGATGCGGTCGAGGGTCTTGGCTCCAGCGGACGAATCGGTTTCCTGGGCGCTGGCGAATGCCGGGATCAGCGCGATCGCGATGCCAGCCGGCAGTAAGCCAAGCCGCGCCGCGGGGCGCAGACTGCGATGGTTCATCTATCTCTCTCCAGTAATCTCGTTATGGGCGTGTTAAAACGCCCTGCAAAATTACGTTCGAAGTGCCGATGCTGCTTTGCGGCGGAGGCCGGGAGGTTTTGCCGAATCGGCCCTCGCGGTTCGAGTTACGTTGCAGTAACGATCGCGACGCGACGCTGAAACGTGATGAATTTTCGGTATTTTTGACCGCTCGCGCATTCAGTTGCGCAATCGCTTCGGTCGTTGCATCGCGCGTTGCCAAACGCACGCGCGCACTTTGCGCAATCGGTCCGGAGACTTTGCATGTGCGCTTTCGCGCTGCGCTAGCAGCGACACGCGATCTGTTTTACAGGAGTGACGGCGCAAGCGATCGCCGCGCGCGTCCGCCGAGGCTTCGCTGCGCGGTGCGCAGTCGAAACCTCGGCGTTTTCATCGTCAACGGGAATCTGCAACGGGGGGAGGCTGGCGGACATGCGGCTGCGGGTCGACGCGAACGGTCGTGAAGCAGGCATGCGGCTGGGCCAGGTGTCGCGGGAGTTCCTTGCGAAGCGGTCTTCGCGGTCTTGCTTACTAACGGTGTCGCTTAACGGTGTCTCAGGTTGAAGCTTGGCGAAACTTTCAGCTCGCCATCGCCAGCTTGCGCATCAGCGGCAACGCGGCCTGCTTGGCCGATTCCAGCTTGGCCGCGGTCGCGGCGCTGCGGTAACGCGTGGCCGAGGTGCCGAAACGGGCGCGGAAGGCGCGAGCGAAGCTGCAGCAGTTGTCGAACCCGCTGGCGGCGGCGACTTCGCCGATCATCATCGAGGTGTTCTTCAACAAGTCCGCGGCGTGTTCCAGACGCATGCGCGCCGAGGCGGCCTGCGGGCTTTCTTCGTACAGGCTGTGGAAGGTCTTGGAGAAGTACCAACTGGAGAAGCTGGTCAGCTCGGCCAACTCGCTGATCCGCACGACCCGGTCGCAATTGCCTTCCAGGTACAGACGGGCGCGTTGCAGACGGCCGAACACCTGACGCTTGCGGCTGCGCGAACGGCCCGGGCAACGCTGGATGCGCGAGGTCAGCTCGCGCTGGACGCCGGCCAGGTGCAGCAGGATCGGACGCAGGGCGTTGATGTCGAAGCCGGTGTCGAGCTCGCCGTTGCGGGCGTGGGCCTGACGCCACAGGCGCAGGGCGATGCGGGCGTCGTGACGGCTCATGCGGCCGCGGCCGGCGTACAGGCTGCTGTCGGACAGACGGGCCATGGCCTTGATCGCGTCGGCGGTCAGGTTCAGGCCGATGCAGACGCCGTAACGGTCGGCCTGCAGGACCGGCTTGGAGTCGCGCTCGAACGCGATCCAGTCGCCGCGCTTCAGTCGGAACTTGCCTTCCTTAGCCTCGACCCACGAGCTGCCGCGCAGCTGCACCCAGATCGAGAAGTGAGTACCGGACAACTGGGCGCTGCCCAGTCGCGAGACGCCGACGCAACTTGCCTGAACGGACAGATCCTGAGCGTCCAGCTGCAGCAGCTGTCCGCGATCGGCCCACAATGCTTGCTCCATTGGTCCACCTCATTTGCGGGGAATGAGGTTTTTATTTGCCTGAGCAACGACCACGGCACCGGAAATTTGACGGAGAGTTAGACGAATTCGGAACGACATCACAACCGAAGCTTTTCCGAAAGAGGTTTTTAGAGCCAGATCAATCAGTTAAGCCAGCCCGGCACGAAGGTCTTCGGCTCTTCGGGCAGGTCCATGTAACCGATATCGGCGCCGTCCCACTTGGCCAGCGACAGATACACCACGTCGCCGCGCGGGCTCAGGCTGAATCCGTTGGGCGCCGAACGCCGGCTTTGGTCCAGGCACAGCACCGACGGCGGCGCGTCCGGGGTGGCGATCCGGCGCAGCAGCGCCAGGCAGGTCGGCTGCTGATCCAGGTAGCGCAGCTCGCCGGTCTGGGTCGCCACTTCCCACAGCCGGTAGCGGTCGGCGACGGGTTCTCCGTCGTCGATGCGACGGACGCTGGACGCGGTCAGGGCCAGATCGGCCTGCCACAGCCCGGCCTGGGTCTGACGGGTGAACAGCAGTCGGTTGCGGGCGCCGTCGACCCGGACCTGGGAGACGTCGTCGATCGCCCCGACCGCGACCCACGGCGAGCGCCGCCGGTCGAACAGATTCAGCCGCGGGCGGCCGTCGTCGGCGCTGGCCAGGACCAACAGCCGGTCCGGATCGGGCAGTTGCACCGCCTGCAGGGGTTCGGCCACCGGCACCGGCAGGTGGGTGACCTTGCCGCTGGCCGGGACGATTTCGTTGACCACGTTGCGGCCTTCGCTGTTCGGGCCGACCACGGTGACCCGGCTGCTGTCGGCCGACCAGGACGCGGGGTAGCGCGTGCCCGGCTGCAGGCCCGACAGCATCCGCAGCGAGTCCGGCTGATCCAGGTCGGCCCACCACAAGTGGTTGCTGCCGGAGCGGTCGGAGAAGAACACCAGCTGGCGCCCGTCCGGCGCCACCATCGGCAGCATGTCGCGCGCCGAGGACGGGAACAGCGGGTCGACCACGTGCACCGCGCCCTTGGAGGTATCGCCCAGCACCACCCGGAACAGGCCGTAATAGGGTTTGCGCTGGACGAAGGCCGCGGCCGGGCGCGAGGCCGCCACCGCCGGCGCCTGCGCCGATTCGATGCCCAGGTCGCGGGCCTGCCCGGTTTCCAGGTCGAGCCGGAACATCCGGGTGTCGCCGTCGATCATTCGCCCGAACAGGATGCTGCGGCTGTCGGGCAGCCAGTCCCAGCCGCGCACGTCGGCGCTGAGCTGGCTGAGCCGCTCGGCGCTGCCGCCTTCGGCCGGCAGCCGCCAGAAATCGCCCTGCGGGTTGTTGCGCAGGAACACGATCCAGCGCCCGTCGGGCGAGAACCGCGGCGACAGATCGACATTGCCGGCGCCGGGCCGGTACGGCACCGCGCGCCATTCGCCGCTGGCCAGATCGAGCACGCGCATGCCGACCAGGCCTTGCGCGGTCAGCATGCTGCCGAAAATCAGCCCGCGCCCGTCCGGGGTCCATTCGAAGGTCGGCGGGCTGCGCGGGTCGCAGTCGCCGATCTCGCGTTCGGCGCCGCCGTTGGCCGCGATCATCAGCACCGTGCACGACACCCCGGGCTCGACCCGCAGGAACGCGATCGAGCGCCCGTCCGGCGACCACGCCGGCGCGCTGTCCTCGGCCAGGCCGCTGGGCCGGGTGAGCTGGCGCGGCGGGGTTTGATCGGTGGTCTGGACCAGGATCGCGGTGCCGCGCTGGCCCTCGGGGATGGCCACGTACGCCACCAGCGCCGCGTCGGGCGACAGGGTCGGCGCCAGTTCGAACCCGGGCATCGAGGTGATCAGCCGGTACGGCCGCGCGGTGTTGGCCACGCGCGCGGAGTCGACCGGCGCGGCGGCCGGGCCGGCGGTATGCGGCAGCCGCGCCAGCGACCACCACACCAGCAGCGCGACCAAGGCCACCACCGCGGCGATCGCGCCGACGATCGAGCGCCAGGTGCCGCGCGGACGCGGGCGCATCGGCAGCGGAATCGGCTCGACGCGTTCGTCGAACGCAACCGCTTCAGCGCCGGAACTTGCGTTTTCCGCTTCCGGCGCCGGCTCGGCCTCGTGCGCCGGCGTCGCCGCCGGGCTCAGCCATTCGACCCGGGCCAGCAGCCGGTAACCGTTCTTGGCGATGGTTTCGATGTAGCGCGGATTGCCGCGGTCTTCATCGAAGGCCTTGCGCAGTTGGGTCACCGCCTGGGTGACCACGTCGTCGGTCGGCAGGGTGTCGGGCCAGACCTCGGCGAGCAAGGCGTCGCGGCTGACCACCCGATCGGCATGTTCCACCAGCACCAGCAGCACGCCCATCGACTTGGGCGTGATCCGGCGCGGCCGCCGCGCACCCGGCGCGCGGATCTCGCGCAGCGGAATGTCGACCACGCAATCGCCTACCCGCAGGTGCTCGGCGGGCAAAGTCGATGTCGATGGTTCGTGGAGTCGCGGCATGAATCCTGCTAATGGTGCGCACTTGCCCAGTGCCGGTCATGTGCCTGAACGCATAGGTCACAAGAACGACAAACCGACATATCCGGCATGGCGCGGCGGCGCGATCGGGAAAGCGCGCCTTTGCTTCTTGTTCTAGCCGCCATTCTACCGTTCGCGGCGCGCGGCCGACCCGGCTAAAACGTCGCAGAAGAGCCGATATGCGCCGAAAATCCGAAACATATCGTTCCAAAACGCGGGAAAGCCGGTGTATTTATGTGTAACGGGCGGCGATCTTAGTTCCCTTTCGTTTCAGCGCCGTTCATGCCGGAGCATGGTCAGGCCGATCAACCGCGACACCACCGCGGCGATATAACCCACGCCGGCGAACTGCTCGAACATGGTCAGCACGCGCGCGGCCGGACTCATCGGCAGGATGTCGCCCAGGCCGACCGCCGACAGGTTGGTGAAACTCAGGAACAGCAGTTCGATCCAGGTCCGCGGCTCGCCGGGCCGCTCGGCGCCGACGAAGCTGCCCGGATACCAGGCCTGACAGACCAGGAAGGCGTAGGCGAAACCCCAGGCCAGCAGGGTGAAGGTGGCGCCGGCGGCGAACAGTTCGTCGGCGGTGACCTTGTGATCGCTCATCATGTAGGCGATCAGCGCGCCGGCCGCGTAGAAGTACAGCGCCGCTTCCAGCGCCGAGGACAGCACCAGCAGGCCCGGGCTTTCGATCAGCACCGACAGCACCGACAACGCGAACGCCGGCACCGCGATGATCCAGGCGATCCATTTGATCGCCGGGCTGCGGTTGACCACCCACACCGCCAGCGCCAGCACCAATACGCCGAACGCGCCGAACACCACCCGGCCGCCGCCGGCGGGTTCGAACAAGGGATAGGCCAGCATGCTCAGCAACTGCGCCGCCAGCAGGAACGCCGAGGGATGCCGGCGGGCGATGACGCGCCATTTGAGGGATGCGTAGCTGAGTTCGCTCATGGCGGGAGTTTGCAGGAGTTGCCGCGGGGCCGACAGAGGGTTGCGGCAGAAGCTAAGAAGCTAAGAGCAAATCCCCCTCAATCCCCCTTTTTCAAAGGGGGAGGTGCTTCGGGTTGAGGCGTGGTGGCTGGACGCTGCGTCGAGTACCGCGCCCCTGCTTGTCTTCCCCCTTTGAAAAAGGGGGATTGAGGGGGATTTGCTTTTAGCGGCAACCCCCAAAGCCCCATCGCCGGCGCGCCGCCTCAAGCGACGCGCCAGCCGTGCGATCAAGCGCGCTTGTAAACCTCAGCACCCTGCGCCCGGAACTCCGCCGCCTTCTCCGCCATGCCCTCGCTCAACGCGGCGGTTTCCTCCACGCCATGCTCCTTGGCGTACTCGCGCACATCCTGGGTGATCTTCATCGAACAGAAATGCGGCCCGCACATCGAGCAGAAATGCGCGACCTTGTGCGCATCCTTCGGCAGCGTTTCATCGTGGTACTCGCGCGCCCGCTCCGGATCCAGGCCGATATTGAACTGATCTTCCCAACGGAACTCGAACCGCGCCTTGCTCATCGCGTTGTCGCGCGCCTGCGCGCCCGGATGGCCCTTGGCCAGATCGGCCGCGTGCGCGGCGATCTTGTACGCCATCAAACCTTCGCGCACATCGTGCTTGTTCGGCAGGCCCAAATGCTCCTTGGGCGTGACGTAACAAAGCATCGCGGTGCCGTACCAACCGATCATCGCCGCGCCGATCGCACTGGTGATGTGGTCGTAACCCGGCGCGATGTCGGTGGTCAGCGGGCCGAGGGTGTAGAACGGCGCTTCGCCGCACACCTCCAGCTGCTTTTCCATGTTTTCCTTGATCAACTGCATCGGCACGTGGCCGGGGCCTTCGATCATGGTCTGCACGTCGTGCTTCCAGGCGATCTGGGTCAGCTCGCCCAGGGTTTCCAACTCGCCGAACTGGGCCGCGTCGTTGGCGTCGGCGATCGAACCCGGGCGCAAGCCGTCGCCGAGCGAGAAGGCCACGTCGTAGGCCTTCATGATTTCGCAGATGTCTTCGAAGTGGGTGTAGAGGAAGTTTTCCTTGTGGTGCGCCAAGCACCACTTGGCCAGGATCGAGCCGCCGCGCGAGACGATGCCGGTGACGCGCTTGGCGGTCAGCGGCACGTAACGCAGCAACACGCCGGCGTGGATGGTGAAGTAATCCACGCCCTGCTCGGCCTGTTCGATCAGGGTGTCGCGGAAGATCTCCCAGTTGAGTTCTTCGGCGCGGCCGTCGACCTTCTCCAGCGCCTGATAGATCGGCACCGTACCGATCGGCACCGGCGAATTGCGGATGATCCACTCGCGGGTTTCGTGGATGTGCTTGCCGGTCGACAGGTCCATCACCGTGTCGCCGCCCCAGCGCATCGACCACACCAGCTTCTCCACTTCCTCGGCGATGCCCGAAGACACCGCGGAATTGCCGATGTTGGCGTTGACCTTGGTCAGGAAGTTGCGGCCGATGATCATCGGCTCGCTTTCGGGGTGATTGATGTTGTTGGGGATGATCGCGCGGCCGCGCGCGACTTCGTCGCGGACGAACTCGGGGGTGATGATCTTCTGGATATCGGCGCCGAAGCTCTGGCCCGGGTGCTGATTGAGCAGGTGCGCTTCGCGGATCGATTCCAGCCGCTGGTTCTCGCGGATCGCGATGTACTCCATTTCCGGCGTGACGATGCCGCGGCGCGCGTAATGCATCTGGGTGACGTTGGCGCCGGCGACGGCGCGGCGCGGCAGCGGCCGGTTGCCGAAGCGCACGTGCGCCAGCTTGGGGTCGTGCTCGCGCTTGCGGCCGAACTCCGAGGACAGGCCGCTCAGCAGCTCGGTGTCGCCGCGCTCGGCGATCCAGGCCGCGCGCAGCGGCGCCAGGCCCGAGGCGAGGTCGATGCGCGCGTTGGGATCGGTATACGCGCCGGAGGTGTCGTACACCGCCAGCGGTGCGTTGTCTTCGCCGCCGAAGATGGTCGGCGTGCGGGCGAGTTCGATCTCGCGCATCGGCACCTGCAAGTCCGCGCGCGAGCCTTGCACGTAGATCTTGCGCGAACCGGGGATCGGGCGAGTGACGTCTGCCGAGAGTTGCTCGGCTTGCTGGATCAGTTCGGAGGGCACCGCATTCATGGCAATTGGTCCGCTTTGGAGGGGAAAGCCGCACACACACGGGTGCGGCGTTGCGAGTTCGACTCGCACAAAGCGGGCGCGCGGACGCCAGATCGCGTCCTGCGAAGCTTCCCTACGGCGGTCTCAACCGCATCAGGTTCGAAGGGACTGTCTCAACCGGACGGCCGTTCAGGCCCGTCGCGGTACCCCCGCTTCAAGCGTGCATTAGACCTGGAAACGGCGCCGGGCGCCAATCTCGCCGCCGCCCTTGCTCTCGGTCCGCCTTGCCGGCGCGGTGCCGGCCCGCTAGCGTGCCGGCATGAACCCATCCCGCCTGCCCCGCTCCCTTGCCCCGCTCGCCCTGCTGGCCTTGCTGCTGAGCGCCTGCGGCCCCATGGACCGAGTCGTAGTGCTGCCGCCGCCCTCGCCGGGGATGGAAGCCACCGCCGCCCGCGGCAAGGATTTGGTAGTGGCGCTGCAGGGCTTGTGCGGCAAGGCCTTCGCCGGCCGCATCGTCGCCAATACGCCGGCCGCCGCCGACGATCCGTTCGCCGGCAAGACCCTGGTCATGCACGTGCGCGGTTGCAAGGACGACGCCGTCCGCGTCCCGTTCCATGTCGGCGACGACCATTCGCGCACCTGGGTGTTCGCGCGCACCGGCGATGGCTTGAGTTTCAAGCACGATCACCGCCACCGCGACGGCAGCGAAGATCAATTGACTCAGTACGGCGGCGACCTGATCGCCGGCGACAAAGCCGGCCGCTACGAATTCCCCGCCGATGCGCACAGCCGCGCGCTGTTCCGCAAACTCGGCCGCGAAGTCTCGGTGCCGAACGTTTGGGCGGTGGAGATCGACTCGCAGCGTTTTATCTACGAACTCGCCCGCCCCGGCCGCCTGTTCCGGGTCGAGTTCGATCTGACCCAACCGATACCCGCGCCCCCGCCGCCGTGGGGCGGCTGAGGACGCGGGCACGGCGCGGGCCTTAGTTCGGGCCCGGGTTGGTGTACCAGCCGTAGCAGGTGTTCTGACCGTTCTTGGTCAGATAGAACCGGCTGCAGTTGGTGTCGTAGCTGCTGCCGGTGGCGGTGATGCGATAGCCCGACAGATACGTGCCGTTGAGGTGATAGAAGCTGCCGTTCTGCTTGAGCGACCAATGCTCGTGCGGGCCGGTCGAGCTGCCGCCGTTGCACAGCGCCTGCGCCTGGGTATTGGCCGGATTGGCGATGGCGGTGTTCATCGACACGTTGGCGCCGGTGTTGTACTGGATGTTCATCAGGTGGTAGTAGGTGGTCGACCAGCCGCCGCTATGCACCACCTCGGCGAAGCACGAGGAATGGCGCTTGAACGAACCCGCCGCCGACGCCGACACCCAGACGTTGTTCTGGTTGCTGCCCCAGCCGCCGCCCAGCGACATGTCCAGCGAGGACATCGGGTAGTTGCCCGAGCCGGTGTTGGTGTGGGCGCCGCCGACATGCCAGCGCGCGCCGCGCGGGAACGGGAACTGCAGCAGGCCGTTGGGCGAGAGCGGTTGCACGTCCGGGCCGGCCTTGGCGAAACGCGCCGACGGCGCTTGCGCCTTGCGCGCTTCGTTGAACAAACGGCCGTAGACCAACTGGAACTCGCCGTCGCCGCTCAGCGCCGCGCTGTACTCGCTGGCGCCGGAACGTTCGAACAGCGCCTGCAGCGGATTGGCCCGGGCCACGGTCACCGCGCCCTTGGCGTTGGGGCCGTCGTTTTCGTACAGCGATTCGCGCAAGGCCTGCGCCACTTCGCGCGTTTGCGCGTTGAAGTCGCCGCTCTTGGCCAGCTTGCCGAACGGCCGGCGCATGGCGTCGCGCGCGGCGTTCTTGCCGGTGATCGCGCCGCTTTGCTGTTCCATCAACGCGATCAGCACCTTCGGGCTGATCCCGCTGTAGCCGGCCCAGTGCGAAATCGACTCGGCGTGCTTGACCAGATGCGGCGCGTTCTTGGCCAGGTACGCATCGATGTCGAAGTCGAACATTTCATCGTAGGAATACACCAGATCCTGACCGCTCAAACCGCGTTCGGCCGCGCCCGCGCCGCCGGCGATCGCCGCCAGCACGCAACACGCCAACAGCCCCAATCCTTTCTTGGCAAACGTCTTGTCCGACATCGTCTTGCTCCCGAGGTGTGGTTGGGCGGAACGCACTGGCAGCACCGCGTCGTCGTACGCGGACTTCGCTCGCGGCGGCCGCCCGAAATGTTGCGAGCGCAACGACTCTGCCCCCGGGCGCAAGCGCTGTCGTGCGACTTGGGTCAAATCGCAACGGCGCAAATGAGACTGCCGCTGCAACATCCGCACAAGAATGGATGAGCGGCAAAAAGCCCTTGATTTCTGCGTTCAGCAAGAATCGGGCGCAGCGCACAGATCGCGCTGTCGGCGCACGATCGTGCGAATTCGCCGACGCAGCGGCCGATATGCGCACCGCTTCAATCGCCATAGCCGACGACGCGCACAAAACCCTCGGCGCGGGGCATCATGTGCGCACGCATCTCCCCGTCCACCTAGCGCATCGCGCATGGAGCCCTTCGCATGGAACTGCCGTCCCGCCGCCTGTTGCCGTTGATCCTGTCGCTGTCGTTGTCGGCCCCGTTGGCGCAAGCCGCCGATTTCAGCGTGGAAAGCCCCGATCTGCGCGAGGGCGAAACCATCGCTCCGGCGTTCGTGCTCAAGGGCGCCGGCTGCACCGGCAGCAATACCTCGCCGCGCCTGGATTGGAAGAATCCGCCGGAAGGCACCCGCAGTTTCGCGGTCACCGTGCGCGATCTGGACGCGCCCAACGACGGCGGTTTCTGGCATTGGCTGGTGGTGAACATTCCGGCCCAGACCCAGTTGCTCGAACACGGCGCCAGCGCCGCCGGCCTGCCCGAGGGCGCCTTGCAGATCCGCAACGACTACGGCCGCACCGGTTACGGCGGCCCCTGCCCTGCGCCGGGCAAGCTGCACCGTTACGAGTTCACGGTGTGGGCCTTGAAGGTCGACAAGTTGAAGATCCAGGCCAGCGCCGGCGGCGCGCTCGGCGGTTTCATGATCAAGCAGAACGCGCTGGGTCAGGCCACGCTGACCACGAAGTACGAGCGCTGAGCGGCGCGGGTGGTTCGACGGCCGTCGCGCGGCGGCCGTCGACTCGGCAGCCGCTTTCCGGCCCCGCCGGCGCCCTGCGCAAATTTTCGCGCCCCCTCTTGACGCGCCGCACAACGGCGGGTTATTGCTAATCCATGCACCCCGCCTTCGCCACCGTCCGCAACACATCGTCCCTGGCCTCCGGCCGGGTATCGATCGTATCGGCGATGTCGATTACCACCACTGGTACCGGTACCACTCCTACAGGGGTGCGGACGGGCGTGTCCAGCTAACAGACCACGCCGCTCCGCACCCGATCCGGGTGCGGGCTGGTCGCCGCAACCGAGTCGGAACGCGGAGCTCCATCAGGAGCCTCCCATGTCGTCCGCCCCACCCCAAGCCGCTTTCGACGCCCAGCCCGACGCGGCCGTGGCCGAAGAACCCCAAGCCTGCGATCTCGACGCGCCCGTAGCGGCCGAACCGGTCGCGCCCGCCCGCCACACGCACAAATTCGGCGGCAGCAGCCTCGCCGACGCCGACCGTTACCGGGTCGCGGTCGGCCTGCTCGACGACGGCTCGCGCGAACGCGTGGCCGTGGTCTCGGCGATGCAGGGCGTCACCGACGCCCTGGTCGCATTAGTCGCCGCCGCCGGCGACGGCCAGGACTGGGCGCCGGCCTGGGCCGCGCTGCGCAAGCGCCATCTGGACACCGCGCAATCGCTCGACCCGCATCTGCGCCACGGCACGGTCGAGGCGATCGAAGCCGAATTCGCCGGCCTGCGCGAAGCGCTGGCCAGCCTGCCGGCGCGCGCCGACGACGCCTTCGCCGCCGCCCTGCCCGGCTTGGGCGAAGTGTTCTCCTCCCACCTCATGCACGCCGCGCTAGGCGGCCACGCCGCGGGCTGGACGCGGCTGGACGCGCGCGAGGTACTGGTGGTGCATCCGGGCGAAATGGGCGTCGGCGTGGATTGGGCACGCAGCCGCGAGAATCTGGCGCAGTGGCGCAAACACCACAACGGCCGCGATGTGATCGTCACCGGCTTCGTCGCCCGCGACGCGCAGGGCCGCGACACCACCCTGGGCCGCAACGGCAGCGACTACTCCGCGGCGATCTTCGCCAACTTGTTCGACGCCGACGAGCTGACCATCTGGACCGACGTCGACGGCGTGCTCTCGGCCGATCCGCGGCTGGTGCCCGACGCGGTCTGCCTGCCGTCGATGTCCTACGCCGAAGCCTGCGAACTGGCCTATTTCGGCGCCAAAGTGCTGCATCCGCAGACCCTGGCGCCGGTGCAGCAGCGCGGCATTCCGCTGCGCATCCGCAACACCCGCAATCCGCGCGCGCCGGGCACGCTGATCAGCCTGCGCCCGCAAGCCGACGGCATGCCGGTCAAGGGATTGAGCCTGGTCCACGATCTGGCCGTGCTGGAACTGGTCGGCAACGGCATGGTCGGCGTGCCCGGCGCGGCCGAACGTCTGTTCGGCGCGCTGCGTGGCGCCGGCGTGTCGGTGACGATGATTTCGCAAGGTTCCTCCGAGCATTCGATCTGCTGCGTGGTCCGCGCCGATCAAGCCGCGCGCGGACGCGATGCGATCGTCGCCGCGTTCGCCGAAGCGATGGCCGACGGCCAGACCCAGCACGTCACCGTGACCCCGGACATCTGCGTGCTCGCCGCGGTCGGCGACGGCATGGTCGGCCTGCCCGGCGTGGCCGCGCAGTTGTTCGACGGCCTGGCCAAGGCGCGGGTGAACCTGCGCGCGATCGCCCAGGGCGCGGGCGAACGCAACATCTCCGTGGCGATCGCCGCGCGCGACGCCACCCGCGCCTTGCGCGCCGCGCACTCGGCGTTCTGGCTGTCGCCGCAATGCATTTCGATCGGCCTGATCGGCCCGGGCAAGGTCGGCCGCGCGCTGCTGGCGCAGTTGGCCGCGGCGCAACCGCGCCTGCAGCGCGACGCGCGCCCGCAGCGGCAACTCGACCTGCGCCTGCGCGCGCTCGCCGACAGCCGGCGCATGCATCTGGCGCCGCGGGCGATGGCGTTCGACCAGGCCGGCGAACACTTCGCCGCCGAGGCCGAAGCTCTGGATCTGGAACGCTTCGCCGCGCACGTTCGCGCCGAACACATCCCGCACGCGCTGATCGTGGATTGCAGCGGCAGCGATGCGGTCGCCGCGTACTACCCGGAGTGGATCGCCGCCGGCATCCACGTGGTCACCCCGAGCAAACACGCCGGCGCCGGCCCGCTGGAACGTTACGAAGCCATCCGCGAAGCCTCGCGCAACGGCGGCCAGTTCCGCTACGAAGCTACCGTCGGCGCCGGCCTGCCGGTGATCCAGACCTTGCGCTCGCTGCTCGACACCGGCGATGAACTGACCGAGGTCGAAGGCATCCTGTCGGGCACCCTGGCCTGGCTGTTCAACCGTTACGACGGCCGCACCGCGTTCTCCGAACTGGTGCGCGAAGCGCATGCGCTGGGCTACACCGAGCCCGACCCGCGCGACGACCTGTCCGGCACCGACGTCGCGCGCAAACTGGTGATCCTGGCGCGCGAAGCCGGCCGCGCCTTGTCGCTGGAGCAGATCCAGGTCGAAAGCCTGGTGCCCGAAGCCTTGCGCGAAGTGTCCAAGGACGAATTCTTCGAACGCCTGCACGAACTCGATGCGCCGCTGCAACAGCGTTTCGACGCCGCGCGTGCGGCCGGACTGAGCCTGCGCTATCTGGCCCGGCTCGACCGCGACGGCCATGCCAGCGTCGGCGTGGTCTCGCCGCCGCCCGGCCACGCGGCCTTGCACGGCGCGCTGACCGACAACCTGATCCAGTTCCGCACCCGCCGTTACGCGGATAATCCGCTGGTCGTGCAGGGGCCCGGAGCGGGTCCGGACGTGACCGCCGCCGGCGTGTTCGGCGACCTGCTGACGATCGCGCAAACCCTCGGAGCCCGCGCATGAGCGCAGCGTCGCCTTCTTCTTCCATCAGTTCCAGCCACCACAGCGGCGCCGCGCCGCGGCAGGCGCGCGCATTCGCGCCGGCCAGCGTCGGCAACATCGGCGTCGGTTTCGACGTGCTCGGGCATTCGATCGACGGCCCGCGCGATGTCGCCACGGTCCGGCGCATCGATGAGCCGACCGTGCGCATCCGCGCCATCCGCGGCGACGTGCCCGGCGCGGACTCGCTGCCGCTGCAAGCCGCGCGCAACACCGCCGGACAGGCGCTGATCAGCCTGCGCGACAAACTCGGGCTGAGCTACGGGTTCGAGCTGGAATTGGACAAGGGCATCGCCCTGGGCTCCGGGCTCGGCGGTTCGGCCGCGTCTTGCGTGGCGGCCTTGGTCGCGGCCAACGCCTTGCTCGCGCAGCCGCTGTCGCGCGAGGAGTTGTACGAATTCGCGCTCGACGGCGAATCGGTCTCCAGCGGCAGCCGCCACGGCGACAACGTCGCGCCGATGTTGCTCGGCGGCGTGGTCATGGCTACCTCCACCCGGATGATCCCGTTGTCGGTGCCCGATTGGCTGTACGCGGCCGTGGTGCATCCCGATCAAGTACTGGAAACCCGCCGCGCCCGCGCGGTGCTCGCCGATCCGTATCCGTTGTCGCAAGTGGTCAAGCAAAGCGCACACCTGGCCTTGTTCCTGACCGGCCTGCAACGCGGCGACGCGCAACTGCTGCGCGAAGGATTGATCGACCTGCTGGTGGAACCGCGGCGCGCGCCGCTGATTCCCGGCTTCGCCCAGGTCAAGGCCGCGGCGCTGGAACACGGCGCGCTCGGCGCGAGCATTTCCGGCGCCGGGCCGAGTTGTTTCGCCTGGTTCGCCTCCAAGGTCGAGGCGCAAGTCGCGGCGGCGGCGATGCGGATCGCGTTCGCCGAGGCCGGATTCGATTCGCGCGCTTACGTGACCCCGGTAGCGGGGCCGCGCGCGGAAACGATCGGCACCGAGTGATCGCACTTCACCCTGCCCTCCCCCTCTTCGAGCCTTCGCATGAACTTCCTCAGTACCCGCGGGCACACGCCGCCCACCGCGATCGACCAGGCCTTATCGGCTGGTTTGGCGCCCGACGGCGGTTTGTACGTGCCCGAAACATTCCCCGCGTTGCCGCAACCGCTCGCCGGCGAATCGCTGCATGCCACCGCGCACGCGGTCTTGGCGCCCTACTTCGAGCGCTCCGCGTTGCGCGACCGGCTGGGCGCGATCTGCGCGCGCGCGTTCTCCTTCGATGCGCCGCTGCGGCCGCTGTCGCAACCCGACGATTGGCTGTTGGAGTTGTTCCACGGCCCCACCGCCGCGTTCAAGGACTACGCCGCGCGTTTCCTCGCCGAAGCCTTGGCCGGACTGCGCGATGAATCCGCGCCGCCGACCACGATCCTGGTCGCCACTTCCGGCGACACCGGCGCCGCGGTCGCCGCCGCGTTCCATCGCCGGGCCGGATTCGAAGTGGTGATCCTGTATCCCGACGGCCGGGTTTCGCCGCGGCAAGCGCATGGGCTGGGCTGCTGGGGCGACAACGTGCAAGCGTTGCGCGTGGACGGCGATTTCGACGCCTGTCAGCGGCTGGCCAAACAAGCCTTGTCCGACCAGGCGCTGCGCGCGCAGCGCCCACTGAGTACGGCCAACAGCATCAGCCTGGGCCGGCTGCTGCCGCAAGCGGCGTACTACGCCCACGCCGCCAGCCGCCATTACGCCCAGCGCGGCGAGCCGCTGAACTTCATCGTTCCCACCGGCAACCTCGGCAACGCCTGCGCCGCGTTCGTGGCCAAGCGCATGGGCCTGCCGATCGGCGAGATCCGCTTGGCCACCAACGCCAACGACACCTTGCCGCGCTACTTCGCCGGCGCCGACTACGCCGCGCAGCCGACCCGCGCCACTCTGGCCAACGCCATGGACGTCGGCGCGCCGAGCAACTTCGAGCGCTTGCGTTATTGGCACCGCGATGATGCCGAACTGCGCACGGCGACGAGTGCCCGCAGCATCGACGACGCCACCATTCGCGCCGTCATCCGCACCGCGCCGGAGCGGCATGGGATCGTGCCGTGTCCGCACACCGCAACCGGTTTGCATCTGCTGGAGACCTTGCGCGCGCAGGGCGACGAACGGCCGTGGGCGGTGGTGGCGACCGCGCATCCGGCCAAGTTCGAAAGCATCGTCGAGCCGCTGGTGGGGCATTCGGTAGAACCGCCGCCGGCGTTGGCCGAATCGCTGGCGCGGCCGGCTTCGGCGGAGCCGTTGGCGGACGATTACCCGGCCTTGCGCGAGCGTTTGCTGGCGGGCGCCGAGGCCGATCGGCTTGCGACCATCTAAGGATCGCGCGCGACGAGAGTCGCCCCCTTTAGAAAAGGAGGCAGCGACCGCGAAGCGGGCGCGGGGGATTTGAGCTTTTGCTGTTCGCCAAGCAACAGCAAGAGCAAATCCCCCCCTGCCCCCCTTTTTCAAAGGGGGGAACAGCAACGGCAGCGGCTACCAGCAGTCGGAAGACGCCCCACCATCGCCCCCTTTAGAAAAGGGGGCAGCGACCGCGAAGCGGGCGCGGGGGATTTGAGCCTTTGCTGTTCGCCAAGCAACAGCAAGAGCAAATCCCCCCTGCCCCCTTTTTCAAAGGGGGGGAACAGCAACGGCGCCGCCAACGTCGTTGTGACGACGTAGGCGGCTTGCGATTGTTTTAAGGGAAACTATTGACAAGCCCCAAACAGGCATGTTCTTCTCGACCCCATGACGCAGCGCAGCAACCACCGCAAGCCGACCTCGCTCCAGGCCGCCCAGGCCTCGAACGACGCCGCGCGCGCCAAGCTGCTCCGAGTCGCACCCGCGATCGCCACGATTATTCTCGTCCTCGTACTTATTACCTCGCTTACCAGCGCGGGAGTCGGGTTCGTGTAGAAAACCACACAACCCAAGGTCGAAAGAACCTGAACCCCGCGCCCAAAAGGCGCGGGGTTTTTCGTTTTACGGCCCTGGGTTCCTGAAAACACCGCACGCGGACGTGCGGGCACTGCGAAGGATCGCAGCCAAGGAACCATCGTTCGTGAGAAGCAACGCCATCAAGCAAGGCCCGTCCCGAGCCCCCGCGCGCGCGATGCTGCGCGCCACCGGCCTGGACGACGCGGCCATCGCCAGACCGCTGGTCGCCGTCGTCCACACCTGGTCGGACGTCTCGCCGTGCAACATCACCTTGCGCGATCTGGCCCAGCACGTGCGCCAAGGCATCCACGACGGCGGCGGCACGCCGATCGAGTTCAACACCATCGCCGTCACCGACGGCATCGCCATGGGCAGCGACGGCATGCGCGCCTCGCTGGCTTCGCGCGAAACCATCGCCGACTCGATCGAGCTGGCGGTGTCCGGCCATTGCCTGGACGCGATGGTGCTGCTGGTCGGCTGCGACAAGACCATCCCCGCCGCGGCGATGGCCGCCGCGCGCCTGGATATCCCGACCGTGATCCTGTACGGCGGCACGATCATGCCGGGCCATTGCCCGTCGAAGAAAGGCCAGAGCGACGACAAGCCGCTGACCGTGCAAGACGTGTTCGAAGCGGTCGGCGCGCATTCGGCCGGTCGCATCGACGACGCCGAACTGCACCGGATCGAATCGCACGCCTGCCCCGGCGCCGGCGCCTGCGGCGGCCAGTTCACCGCCAACACCATGGCGATGGTGCTGACCTTCCTGGGCCTGTCGCCGCTGGGCTACAACGACATCCCCGCGATCCATCCCGACAAACCCGAAGCCGCGCGCCTGTGCGGCGAGTTGGTGATGAAGCAACTGCGCGACGGCGGCCCCAACGCGCGCTCGCTGCTGACCCCGGCCTCGCTGCGCAACGCCGCGCGCGCGGTCTCGGCCACCGCCGGCTCGACCAACGCCGCGCTGCATCTGCTGGCGATCGCCCACGAAGCCGGCGCCGCGTTCGATCTGGAAGAATTCGAAGCCGCCGCGCATACCCCGGTCATCGCCGACCTGAAACCCGGCGGCCGATACACCGCCGCGGAAATGTTCGAATTCGGCGGCGCGGCGCTGGTGGCGCGCGAGCTGAAGACGGCCGGTCTGATCGAGGATATTCCCACGGTCACCGGCCGTTCCTTTTTTCAGGAACTGGCCGACGCCACGATGGCCGACGAACAAGACGTCGTGCGCCCGGTCGCCAACCCGATCAAACCGCGCGGCGGCTACTCGATCATCTACGGCAACCTCGCCCCGGAAGGCTGCATCCTCAAGCTGGCCGGCCACGGCCGCGAACATTTCGAAGGCCCGGCGCGGGTGTTCGATTCGGAAGAAGCCGCCTTCGCCGCGGTGCAGGCGCGCAAGATCAACGCCGGGGACGTGGTGGTGATCCGCTTCGAAGGCCCCACCGGCGGCCCGGGCATGCGCGAAATGCTGGCGGTCACCGCCGCGCTGGTCGGCCAGGGCTTGAGCAACGATGTCGCCCTGATCACCGACGGCCGCTTCAGCGGCGCCACCCACGGTTTCATGGTCGGCCACATCTCGCCGGAAGCCGCGCACGGCGGCCCGATCGCGCGGCTGCGCGAAGGCGACAAGGTCAGCATCGACGTCAAGACCCGCAAGTTGGAAGTCGCCGCCGATCTGTCCGCGCGCGAACCGGCGCGGATCGCGCCGCGGGTGACCACCGGCGTGTTGGCCAAGTACGCGCGCGTGGTCGGCTCGGCCTCGCAAGGCGCGGTCACCGCGCCCGGCCCGCTGCAATCGCCGCCCGGCAAAAAGATCGAAGCCACGCTCATTCAAGAACCCGCAACCGAACCCGCCTGATCCCAAACCGCCGCTTCACGCACTCACTCCTCACTCCTCTCCACTCACTCCTCTCCACCCATTCCTGCTCCCCTCCCGAGACCACAGACATGACCGCAGCAACCTCCCGCCCCAAGATCGCCGTAGTCGGTTACGGCAGCCAAGGCCGCGCCCACGCTCTCAACCTTCGCGATTCCGGTTTCGACGTCACCGTCGGCCTGCGTCCGGGCGGCCCGACTGAGCTGAAGGCCAAAGCCGATGGCTTCACCGTCAAGACCCCGGCCGAAGCGGTCGCCGAAGCCGAACTGGTGGCGGTGCTGACCCCGGACATGGTCCAGCCGCAGCTGTACCGCGACGTGATCGAACCCAACATCAAGCAAGGCGCCTGCCTGCTGTTCGCGCACGGCTTCAACGTGCATTACGGCCAGATCGCGCCGCGCGCCGACCTGGACGTGGTGCTGGTCGCGCCGAAGGGTCCGGGCGCGCTGGTCCGCCGCGAATACGAAATCGGCCGCGGCGTGCCCAGCGTCTACGCCGTGCACCAGGACAAGACCGGCCGCGCCGAAGAATTCGCCCTGACCTACTGCGGCGGCATCGGCGGCGCGCGTCAGAACGCGATCAAGACCACCTTCAAGGAAGAGACCGAAACCGATCTGTTCGGCGAACAGGCCGTGCTGTGCGGCGGCGCGACCAAGCTGGTCCAGGCCGGTTGGGAAACCCTGGTCGAAGCCGGTTATCAGCCGGAAGTCGCCTACTACGAATGCCTGCACGAACTGAAGCTGATCGTCGACCTGTTCTACGAAGGCGGCGTCACCCGCATGCACGAGTTCATCAGCGAAACCGCGCAGTACGGCGCACTGACCCGCGGCACCTACATCGTCGACGACCACACCAAGGCGCAGATGCGCAAAGTGCTGACCGAAATCCAGGACGGCACCTTCGCCAAGCAGTGGATCGCCGAATACGCGGCCGGCAACGCCAACTACAAGGCGCTCAAGCAAGGCGATCTGGAGCACCCGATCGAAGCGGTCGGCAAGAAGCTGCGCGCCAACATGAAGTGGCTGGACAACGCGCCCAAGGCGCAGACCGCCGCTCCCGCCGCCACACGCGGCGAACGACAGGAAGAGGCTGCCTGATGAACGGTGCCCGCTGGCTGGTGCAAGCACTGGCCGCAGAAGGCGTGGACGTGTTGTTCGGTTATCCGGGCGGCACGATCATGCCTTTCTACGATGCCCTGCACGGCTCGGACCTGAAACACATTCTGGTCCGCCACGAGCAAGGCGCGGCTTTCGCGGCCAACGGCTACGCCCGTGCCAGCGGGCGAGTCGGCGTGTGCGTAGCGACCTCCGGTCCCGGCGCATCCAACCTGGTCACCGGCATCGCCGACGCGATGCTGGATTCGGTGCCGATGTTGGCGATCACCGGGCAAGTGGCGACCAGCCTGATGGGCACCGACGCGTTCCAGGAACTGGACGTGTTCGGCATGACCATGCCGATCGTCAAACACAGCTTTCTGGCGCGCAAGGTCGACGACCTGCCCGGCATGGTCGCCGAAGCCTTCCGTCTGGCGCGCTCGGGCCGTCCGGGCCCGGTGTTGATCGATCTGCCCAAGGACGTGCAAAACGCCGATGCCTCGCATCTGCCCGCGCACGCGCCGTTGCCGACCGATCCGGTGCCGGCCGCGGCCGATGCGGCCTATCACGAAGCCGCGGCCTTGATCGCCCACGCCAAGAAGCCGCTGATCTACGGCGGCGGCGGCATCAGTCTGGGCGATGCGGTCGAATCGTTCCGCGCCTTCGTCGAAGGCAGCCAGATTCCGGCGGTGCTGACGCTGAAAGGCCTGGGCGCGTTGCCGGCCGAGCACACGCTGAATCTGGGCATGCTGGGCATGCACGGCAACCGCGCGGCCAATCTGTCGGTGCAGGAATGCGATCTGCTGATCGTGGTCGGCGCGCGTTTCGACGACCGCGCCACCGGCAAGCTGGCCGAGTTCGCGCCGAACGCGCGGGTCGTGCACATGGATCTGGACGCCTGCGAGATCGGCAAGCTGCGTTACGCCGATGCCGCGGTCAACGGTTGCCTGCGCCGCTCGCTGGATGCGCTGACCCCGCCGGTCACCGCGCAACTGCAGGCCCGCAACGGCGCCGCCCGCCGCGCCTGGCGCGACACCTGCCTGCAACGCAAGCGCGATTGCAGCCCGCGTTACGACGCGCCCGGCGAAACCGTGTACGCGCCGGCGCTGCTCAAGCGTCTGTCGGAACTGGCGCCGGAAGCGATCGTCTCGTGCGATGTCGGCCAGCATCAGATGTGGGTCGCCCAGCACTGGCGCTTCGACAACCCGCGCAAGCACCTGACCAGCGGCGCGCTGGGCGCGATGGGTTTCGGCGTGCCGGCCGCGCTGGGCGCGCAGTTGGAAAACGCCGACGCGCAGGTGATCTGCGTCAGCGGCGACGGCTCGTTCCTGATGAACGTGCAGGAGCTGGCGACGATCGCGCGCTATCGCCTGCCGGTGAAGATCGTACTGCTCGACAACCAGGCCCTGGGCATGGTCCGGCAGTGGCAGGAACTGTTCTTCGAACGCCGCTATTCGGAAATCGATCTGTCCGACAACCCGGATTTCTGCGCGCTGGCCGCGGCGTTCGGGATCAAGGCGATGTACGTGGACCGCGCCGATTCGGTCGAAGAAGCGCTGGACTACATGCTGCAAACCCCCGGCCCGGTGCTGCTGCACGTGGCCATCGACCAAGCCGCCAACGTCTGGCCGCTGGTTCCGCCCAACCACAACAACGCGCAAATGCTCGACCCCGAGGCCGGCGACGCCGATGCGATCGTCAGCCTGACGCCCCCCACCACCGCCGACAAGGAGGACGCCCATGCGATACCAGCTTGAACTGACCCTGCGCCAAGCCGAAGGCGCGCTGGCTCGCGTACTGGGCGCCGCCGAACGCCGCGGTTTCCGTCCCCTGTCGGTGGACGGCGAAGCGCAACCCGACGGCGATCGCTGGCATTTGCGCATGACGGTGGAAGGCGATCGCGCCGATACCGCGCTGCAAAGCCAACTCGCCAAGCTTTACGACTGTCTTGCCGTTGAGGTCTCGCCATGCAGCTGACTACCGAACTTCTGGAACGCCCCGAACACGCCCAAGCGCCGGCGCACGCCGCCGCGGTGCGCGAACGCGCGCAGGCGCCCAGCCGCAGCGCCGAAGTGCCCGCGGCCCAGCAAAAGCCGGTGATCTGGTTCGACGGCCACTTCATCGACACCGACGCCCCGGAAGCGCCGCTGACCACCCACGCCATGCACTACGGCACCGCCGTGTTCGAAGGCATCCGCAGCTACGCCACCGCCGACGGCGGCGCGGCGGTGTTCCGTCTGCCCGAGCACATGGAGCGCATGCGCAAGGGCGCGGACATGTTCGGCATCGACTTCGACGTCGAACGCGCGACCCAGGCCACCCTGGCCACGCTGCGCGCCAACGGCCATCGCGATGCCTACATCCGCCCGCTGACCTGGATGGGCACCGGCACCATCGGTCTGGATGTCGATCCGCTGACCCAGCACCTGATGATCGCCACCATGGCCAAGGTCGTGCACCTGGGCGGCGCGCGCACGCGTTTGACCGTGTCGCCGTGGAAGCGCAATCCGGCCACCTCGCTGCCGCCGCTGAAACTGTCGGGCGCCTACGTCAACTCGATCCTGGCCAAGCGCGAAGCCAAGCAGCGCGGCTTCGACGAAGCCCTGTTCACCGACGACAAGGGTTATGTCGTGGAGTGCACCGGCGCCAACGTGTTCATGGTCAAGAACGGCGCGGTCACCTCGGTCGACCATCGCGACGCGCTGCCGGGCATCACCCGCGACACCATGATCGCGCTGTCGGGCGCGCAGTCGCGCGAGGTGACCTTGCACGAGCTGCTGGACGCGGACGAAGTCTTCGTCTGCGGCACCGCCGCGGAAGCCTGCGAGATCGCCGTGCTCGACCGCCGCGAATTCGGCGACAACCCGGTGACGCGCGAACTGTCGGCGCTGTACGGCCGGGTGGTGCGCGGGCAGGAAGCGGCTTACGCCTGCTGGCTGACCGCAGTCTGATCATGGACGGCGACGTAGCCCGCGCGACCGCACAAGTGAGCGCCGCCGATCTGTTGGCGGCGCAGGCGCGGCTGCGCCGCTATCTGGAACCCACGCCGCTGCACCATGCCGAACGGTTCGGCTGCTGGCTGAAGTTGGAGAACCTGCAGCGCACCGGTTCGTACAAAGTGCGCGGCGCCTTGAACGCGCTGCTGGCCGCGCGCGAACGCGGCGATCACCGCACCGTGATCGCCGCCTCCGCCGGCAACCACGCGCAAGGCCTGGCCTGGGCGGCGTACCGCCTGGGCGTCAACGCGATCACGGTGATGCCGCGCTGCGCGCCGCAAACCAAGATCGCCGGCGTCGCCCACTGGGGCGCCACCGTTCGCCTGCACGGCGACACCTACGATGAAGCCAAGGCCTTCGCCATCGAACTGGCGCAGCAACACGACTACCGCCTGCTGTCGGCGTTCGACGATCCCGATGTGATCGCCGGCCAAGGCACGGTCGCGCTGGAACTGGCCGCGTTCGCGCCCGACGTGGTGCTGGTGCCGATCGGCGGCGGCGGTCTGGCGGCCGGCGTCGCCTTGGCGTTGAAGTCGGAGCTGCTGTCGGGTTCGGCCGCGGCCAAACGCGTGCGGGTGATCGGCGCGCAGGTCGAAGGCGTGGACTCGATGGCGCGCGCGCTGCGCGGCGACCGCCGCCTGATCGAACCGGCCGCGACCCTGGCCGACGGCGTGCGGGTGAAAGACCCCGGCCGTCTGACCGAACGCGTGCTGAGCACCTTGCTGGACGATGTAGTGATCGTGCGCGAAGCCGAGCTGCGCGAAACCCTGGTGCGGCTGGCGCTGGAAGAACACATCATCGCCGAGGGCGCCGGTGCGCTGGCGTTGGCCGCCGGCCGCCGCATCGCCGCCAAGCGCAAATGCGCGGTGGTGTCCGGCGGCAACCTGGATGCCGGCGTGCTCGCGCGGCTGCTGTCGGAAGTGCGTCCGCGCGCGCCGCGGCGCCCGCGTCGGCGCGTGCGCGAAGGCGCGCCGTCGGACAGCCCCGCCATCGAGGCGGACATTTACAGACTCGCCAACGTCGGGCTCGCCAACCTTAGTCGCGAGCCGTCGGCCTCGCCGGCGGTGGCGCCTTCGTCCCGTTTCGCACCCACATCTCCGCATCACGTTGTAACCGAGGAAATCCCCGCATGAACGACTCGCCCGGCCCGGTAGGTACTGCGCCCGTCACGCAGATCGCCGACGCGCCCCAGCACGTCACCATTTTCGACACCAGTCTGCGCGACGGCGAACAATCGCCCGGCTGCAGCATGACCGCGACGCAGAAGCTGCGCTTCGCCCATGCCTTGTCCGAGCTCGGCGTGGACGTGATCGAAGCCGGATTCCCGGCCAGTTCCGAAGCCGACCTGGAAGGCACCCGCGCGATCGTGCGCGAAGTGCGCGGCTCCACCCTGGCGACCCTGGCGCGCTGCCATCCCGGCGACATCGAATCCTGCGCGCGCGCGCTGGAAGGCGCGGCCAAGCCGCGCATCCACGTGTTCATTTCCACCAGCCCGTTGCACCGCCAGCACAAGCTCAATCTGGACAAGCAGCAGGTGCTGGAACGCGCGGTCGCCGCGGTCGAACAGGCGCGCCGTTACGTCGACGACGTCGAGTTCTCCTGCGAAGACGCGCTGCGCACCGAGCACGATTACCTGGCCGAAATCTGCAGCGCCGCGGTCGCCGCCGGCGCCCGCACCCTGAACATTCCCGACACCGTCGGCTACACCACCCCGAGCGAGATCCGCGCGCTGTTCGAATACCTGCGCGCCAACGTCAAGGGCGCCGACAAGGCGATCTTCAGCGCCCACTGCCACAACGACCTGGGCCTGGCGGTGGCCAACAGCCTGGCCGCGATCGAAGGCGGCGCGCGTCAGGTCGAGTGCACCATCAACGGCATCGGCGAGCGCGCCGGCAACTGCGCGCTGGAAGAGCTGGTGATGGCGCTGCGCGTGCGCAACGCCTATTACAACGCCAGCACCCGCATCGACACCCGCCGGCTGGTGCCGACCTCGCGCCTGCTCTCGCGCATCACCGGCATGGTGGTCCAGCGCAACAAGGCCATCGTCGGTCAGAACGCGTTCGCGCACGAGTCCGGCATCCACCAGCACGGCATGCTCAAGCACCGCGGCACCTACGAGATCATGAATCCCGAGGACGTGGGCTGGGCGCAATCGCAGATGGTGATGGGCCGCCACAGCGGCCGCGCGGCCTTGAACGATCGCCTGCAGGCGCTGGGTTTCAGCCTGGACGAAGCGCGTTTGAACGCGGTGTTCGCCAGCTTCAAGGCCTTGGCCGAGAAGAAGCGCGAAGTGTTCGACGCCGATCTGGAATCGCTGGTGCTGGGCGCCGATGCTAAAGCGGTGCGCGGCTATCGGTTGGTGCGCGCCCACGTCAGCACAGGCGTATCCGACGGCAGTATGCCGACGGCGAGCGTGCAACTGGTCGATCCGGACGGCGTCACGGTCAGCGAAGCCGCGGTCGGCGACGGCCCGGTGCACGCCTTGTTCGAAGCGCTGGCGCGCGCGACCGGCGTGGCCCCGAGCATCGACAGCTACAACGTCTCCAGCGTGACCACCGGCGACGACGCCCAGGGCCAGGCCAGCGTCACCGCGCGCTTCGGCGGCGTCGAGCTGACCGGCTCGGGCACCAGCACCGACATCATCGAGGCCAGTGCGTTGGCGTGGTTGGAAGTGGCGAACCGCGTGCACCGCACCCAGCACACGCCGCAGAAACTCAGCGCCACCGCCTGACAAAGCCCCTCTCCCGCTTGCGGGAGAGGGGTTGGGGTGAGGGCGCGAGATCGCCGTGAACAACAAAGCAAAAGCGCCCTCATCCCAACCCTTCTCCCGCCAGCGGGAGAAGGGCTAAAGCCAAAACAACAGCAGCTCAAGCCAAAAGCCAAAGCGAACTCATACGAATCATGACTACACCCACCACCCTGTTCGAAAAACTCTGGAACGCGCACCTGGTATCGCCCGAAAGCGACGCCGCGCCCGCGGTGCTCTACATCGACCTGCACCTGATCCACGAAGTCACCACCCCGCAAGCCTTCGCCGAGCTGGAAGCGCGCGGCCTGTCGCCGCGCCGGCCGGATCTGACCAAGGGGACGCTCGATCACTCCACCCCGACCCTGCCCGCCGACGCCGACGGCCGTCTGCCCTACTACACCGCCGAAGCCGAAAATCAGGTCGCCACGCTGCGCCGCAATTGCGAGCGCCACGGCATCGAGCTGTTCGATTTCGACAGCGCCCACCGCGGCATCGTCCACGTGATCGGCCCGGAACTCGGCCTGACCCAACCCGGCCAGACCATCGTCTGCGGCGACAGCCACACCGCCACCCACGGCGCCTTCGGCGCGCTGGCTTTCGGCATCGGCACCAGCGAAGTCGGCCACGTGTTGGCCACCCAGTGCCTGCTGCAGCGCCGGCCCAAGACCCTGGCGATCGACATCGAAGGCGAGCTCGCGCCCGGCGTCGGCGCCAAGGATCTGATCCTGCACGTGATCGGCGAGATCGGCGTCAACGGCGGCACCGGCCACGTCATCGAGTACCGCGGCTCGACCGTGCGCGCGCTGTCGATGGACGAACGCATGACCGTCTGCAATATGTCGATCGAAGCCGGCGCGCGCGCCGGCCTGATCGCGCCGGACCAGATCACCTTCGACTACCTGGCCAAGACCCCGCGCGCACCGCGCGGCGCCGACTGGGATCGCGCGGTCGCGCGCTGGAGCGAGTTCAAGAGCGACGACGGCGCGGTGTTCGACCGGCAAGTGCGTATCGACGCGAGCAAGATCAAGCCGACCCTGACCTGGGGCACCCATCCCGGCCAGGTCGCGGCCGTCGACGCGCGTCTGCCGCAGGCCTCCGACGCCGACCAGGCCAAAGCGCTGGCGTACATGGGCTTCGATGCCGGCGCGCCGATGGCCGGGCGTCCGGTCGATGTGGTGTTCGTCGGCAGTTGCACTAATTCGCGTCTGTCCGATCTGCGCCAGGCCGCCGAAGTGCTGCGCGGCCGCCACGTGCATCCGCGCGTGCGCATGCTGGTGGTGCCCGGCTCGGAGCAGGTCAAGCGCGACGCCGAGGCCGAGGGCATCGATGCGGTGGTGCGCGCGGCCGGCGCGGAATGGCGCGAACCGGGTTGCTCGATGTGCATCGCCATGAACGGCGATCTGGTCGGCCCGGGCCAATTGGCCGTGTCCACCAGCAACCGCAATTTCGAAGGCCGCCAGGGCAAGGGCTCGCGCACGCTGCTGGCCTCGCCGCTGACCGCGGCCGCCTGCGCGGTCGCAGGGCATGTGGTGGATCCGCGCGATTACCTCAACACCGTCAAGGAGGTCGCGTAATGTCCGCGTCCGCTCACTCCGCGTCCAACGACAGCGGCTTCGTCGAACTGATCTCGCGCACCGCGGTCCTGCGCGAACGCAACATCGACACCGACCAGATCATCCCGGCGCGTTTTCTCACCACCACCGAGCGCAAGGGTCTGGGCCGCTTCGCCTTCAACGACTGGCGTTACCTCGCCGACGGCTCGCCCAACCCGGCGTTCGAACTCAACAAGCCCGAGAACGCCGGCGCGGCGATCCTGGTGGCCGGGCGCAACTTCGGCTGCGGCTCCTCGCGCGAACACGCGCCGTGGGCGCTGACCGATCTGGGCCTGCGCGCGGTGATCAGCAGCGAGATCGCCGACATCTTCCGCAGCAACTCGCTCAAGAACGGTTTGTTGCCGATCGTGGTCGAACAGGAATTGCTCGACGAATTGCTCGACCGTCCGGGCATCGAGCTGCGGGTGGACGTGCGCACCCGCACTCTGCATCTGCCCGATGGCCGCGCCGTGCAATTCCCGCTCGACGCCTTCGCCCAGACCTGCCTGATCGAGGGCGTGGACCAACTCGGTTATCTGCTGCGCCAACTCGAATCCATCCATCAGTTCGAACAACGCCGCGTCGCGGCGCTCAACCCCCAACAGGAGCAACCTCATGCGCGCTGACATCGTCGTGCTCAAAGGCGACGGCATCGGTCCGGAAGTCACCGACGCCGCAGTGGAAGTGCTGCGCGCGGTCGCACGCCGCTACGGTCACCAGTTCGAGCTGCACGATCATCTGATCGGCGGCGCCGCCATCGACGCCACCGGCGAGCCGCTGCCGGCGGCGACGTTGCAGGCCTGCCAGCGCGCCGACGCGGTGCTGCTGGGCGCGGTCGGCGGGCCGAAGTGGTCCGATCCCAAGGCCAAGGTCCGGCCGGAGCAAGGCCTGCTGGCGCTGCGCAAGGGCTTGGGCCTATACGCCAATCTACGCCCGGTGCAGCCGCATGCCGCGACCCTGGGCGCTTCGCCGATCAAGCCGCATCTGCTGGCCGGCGTGGACATGATCGTGGTGCGCGAACTCACCGGCGGCATCTATTTCGGCCAGAAACAACGCAGCGCCGACGCGGCCAGCGACTTGTGCGAGTACAGCGTGGCCGAGATCGAACGCGTGGTCCGGCACGCCTGCCGCCTGGCGCGCGGCCGACGCAATCATGTGGTGTCGGTGGACAAGGCCAATGTGCTGGAGACCTCGCGGCTGTGGCGCGAAGTGGCCGGCCGGGTGGCGCGCGAGGAATTCCCCGACGTGACCTTGGAGCATCAACTGGTCGATTCGATGGCCATGCACTTGATCGCCAAGCCGCGCGCGTTCGATGTGATCGTCACCGAGAACATGTTCGGCGACATCCTCACCGACGAAGCCTCGATGCTGGCCGGCTCGCTCGGCCTGCTGCCGTCGGCGTCGTTGGGCGAAGGCAAGGTCGGGCTGTACGAGCCGATCCACGGCTCGGCGCCGGACATCGCCGGCCGCGGCATCGCCAATCCCTGCGGCACCATCCTCAGCGCGGCGCTGTTGCTGCGGCATTCGCTGGGCTTGCACGCGGAAGCCGAGTGCGTCGAACAGGCGGTGTCGGCGGTGCTCGACGCGGGCGTGCTGACCGCGGATCTGGCCCCGGCCGGGCAGGCGGCGACCACAGCCGAGGTGACTGCGGCGGTGTTGAAGCGGTTGGAGCTGTCGTGTCAGGTGGCGGAGTTGCGCGACTAAGACACTCCCGCGCTCTTGCCCCCGCTCGCGGGAGAGGGTTGGGGTGAGGGCACGCGACCCACAAACACCCGCGCCGGCCCCGATACCCCGCGCGCCCTCATCCGCCCTTCGGGCACCTTCTCCCGCAAGCGGGAGAAGGGTTCGGTAACGATCTCCGTAAGTCTGTACCCCTTCCCGACGCCCCTGCGCCGGGATTTTTTTTGCCCGCGCTTTGCCGACCCGGACACATCCCCCTCACCCGCCATTGATGTGAACCCAGGCAACAATCGACTGGTAACGCTATGCCATCATCCTGACGCAACCTGGGTCGGCGACGCGCGGCCCGCAGCCAGACGCGGAGCGCATGACCGAGCAAGTATTCACGGCCGACCTGCTGGTCGTAGGCGGCGGCATCAACGGCGCGGCGATCGCGCGCGACGCGGCCGGACGCGGACTGTCGGTGGTGTTGTGCGAACGCGACGACATCGCCTCGCACACCTCCAGCGCCAGCACCAAACTCATTCACGGCGGGCTGCGCTATCTGGAGCAGTTCGAGTTCGCCCTGGTCGGCAAGGCCCTGGCCGAACGCAAGCGGCTGCTGCGGATGGCGCCGCACATCATCTGGCCGCTGCGCTTCGTGCTGCCGCACCAGCCGCATCTGCGCCCGGCCTGGATGATCCGCATCGGCCTGTTCCTGTACGACCGCCTCGGCGGCCGGCGCGGACGCGGCCTGCCGGGTTCGCGCTCGGTCAATCTGCGCAAGCACATCGCCGGGCGGCCGTTGCAGGACGATTTCGTCCGCGGCTTCGCCTATTCCGACGCCTGGGTGCAAGACGCGCGCTTGTGCGTGCTCAACGCCATGGACGCCGCCGAACGCGGCGCCACCGTGCTGACCCGCACCGCCTGTGTCTCGACCGAGCGCGGCCAAGACTATTGGCAGGCGCAGTTGCGTCAGGCCGACGGCACCCAGATCGCGGTGCGCGCACGCGCCCTGGTCAACGCAACCGGCCCCTGGGCCGCACGTTTCCTGGACGACGTCGCCCAGGTCAAGCACAGCCACAACTTGCGTTTGATCAAGGGCAGCCACATCGTCGTGCCCAAGCTGTTCGATCACGACCACGCTTACATCTTCCAGCAGCCCGACCGGCGGATCGTGTTCGCGATTCCCTACGAACACGACTACACCCTGATCGGCACCACCGATGTCGACTACCGCGCCGACCCTTCCGCGCCGCGCATCGATGAGGCCGAGATCCTCTACCTGTGCGAAGCCGCATCGCGCTATTTCAAGCAGGCGATCCGCCCCGACGACGTGGTCTGGACCTACAGCGGCGTGCGCCCCTTGCTCGACGACGACAGCGACCAGGCCTCGGAAATCACCCGCGACTATCTGTTGACGCTCGATCGCGACGGCGCGCCCTTGCTCAATGTGTTCGGCGGCAAGCTGACCACCTCGCGCAAACTCGCCGAAGAGGCCTGCGACACGCTGTCGCCGCTGTTCGGCGCGCCGCGTCCGGCCTGGACGGGTGGCGCGCCGCTGCCCGGCGGCGATCTGCCGAATGCGGATTTCGAAGCCTTCCACGAGGATTTCACCCTGCGCCGGCCGTGGCTGCCCGATGCCTTGGCTTACCGGCTGTGCCGCAATTACGGCAGCCGCGCGCTGCGGATCGTCGAAAGCTGCTCGCATCTGGAAGAGCTGGGCGAGTGCTTCGGTTCGGATTTGTATGCGGCCGAGGTCGATTACCTGATCGATTTCGAATGGGCGCGCGAGGTGCAGGACATTTTGTGGCGGCGTTCGAAGTTGGGGTTGCGGATCGATGCGCAGGGGCAGCGGAGGTTGCAGGAGTATGTGGCGGGGAAGTTGGGGAGGGCGAGTGATGGCGTTTGAGTTTTCTTTCATCGGCTCCACAAGTTCGGGCTCGGTCGTCTCGATCGTCTCGATCGTCTCGATCGTCTCGGCCGTCTCGACTGCCTCGACTGCCCCGGCAACAGCGCACCCACCTACCGTCATTCCCGCGAAGGCGGGCTCCGCTTTACTTCGGCGGAGCCGAACATCCAGTGCCTTTCGTGCGAGAACGTTTGAAGTCGCTGGATTCCCGCCTTCGCGGGAATGACGATAGGTGAGAACGCAGCTGTCGAGCTTTCGAATGACGATAGGTAAGAACGCAGCGGTCGAGCTTTCGGTGGCAAGCGCAAAAGCCAAAGAAAAAGACGAAGCACAAAGAACAAAGACCCACAAACAAAACATATAAGAACCACCACGCACCCGGGGAGTCCCATCGCAATGCCCACACCGATGACCCAATACCTCAGCGAGTTCATCGCCACCGCGATGCTGATCCTGCTCGGCAACGGCGTGGTCGCCGGCGCGCTGCTCAACAAATCCAAGGCGCAAGGCGCCGGTTGGGGCGTGATCACCGCCGCCTGGGGCCTGGCGGTGTTGATCGGCATCTACATCGCCGGCTCCACCAGCGGCGCGATCATGAACCCGGCGCTGACCATCGCCCTGGCCTCGATCGGCAAGCTGTCCTGGGCAGTGGTGCCCGGCTTCGTGGCCGCGCAAGTGGCCGGCGCGTTCCTCGGCGCGACCCTGGTGTGGCTGACCTATCTGGCGCACTGGCGGATCAGCGACGATCCCGAACTCAAGCGCGCGATCTTCTGCACCTCGCCGGCGATCCGCGACACCAAGGCCAATGTGCTCACCGAAGTCATCGGCACCTTCGCCCTCACCTTCGGCGCGCTCGCCATCGGCGCCAACACCCTCGCCCCGGGCATGGGCCCGCTCGGCGTGGGTCTGTTGGTGGTGGTGATCGGCATGTCGCTGGGCGGCCCGACCGGGTACGCGATCAATCCCGCCCGCGATCTCGGCCCGCGCATCGCCCACGCGCTGCTGCCGATCGCCGGCAAGGGCGGCTCGGATTGGGGTTACGCTTGGGTGCCGGTGGTCGCTCCGATCGTCGGCGCGTTGTTGGGCGCGTTCGCGTTTCAAGCCGCTTACGGCTAGAAGTGAGCGCAGAGGAGTGAGGAGTGAGTCAAGGCACGCTCCGCGCCTCTCCAAGGCTCCCGCTCACTCCTCACTCCTCCCCACTCACTCCTAAGCCCCTCACCGCCGCCATGACCAAGCGCTACATCCTCGCCATCGACCAAGGCACCACCAGCTCGCGCGCCATGCTGTTCGATCACGACGGCAGCATCGTCGGGGTGGCTCAGCGCGAATTCGAGCAGATCTT
Source organism: Pseudomonas sp. CGJS7 (assembly GCF_036961695.1). Classification (NCBI taxonomy): domain Bacteria; kingdom Pseudomonadati; phylum Pseudomonadota; class Gammaproteobacteria; order Pseudomonadales; family Pseudomonadaceae; genus Pseudomonas; species Pseudomonas sp. CGJS7. The sequence goes on from NZ_JBAMDI010000053.1 coordinate 42,641, forward strand.
TCCGCGCCCGGGCTGGGTCGAACACGATCCGCGCGAGATTCTCGCCAGCGTGCAGACCACCGCCATCGAGGTGATGACCAAGGCCCAGATCAGCGCCTCGCAGATCGCCGGCATCGGCATCACCAACCAGCGCGAAACCACGGTGGTGTGGGATCGCCACACCGGCCAGGCGGTGCACAACGCGATCGTGTGGCAGTCGCGTCAGACCGCGCAGATCTGCGAGCGGCTCAAGGCCGAAGGCTACCAGGACATGGTGCGCGAGCGCACCGGCCTGCTGATCGACGCGTATTTCTCCGGCACCAAGGTCAAGTGGATTCTCGACAACGTCGAAGGCGCGCGCGAGAAAGCCGAGCGCGGCGACCTGCTGTTCGGCACCATCGACACCTGGCTGATCTGGAACCTGTCGGAGAACAAGGCCCACGTCACCGACTACTCCAACGCCTCGCGCACGCTGATGTACGACATCCACAAGCGCCAGTGGTGTCCGGAGCTTTTGAAGATGCTCGACGTGCCGGCCTCGATGCTGCCGGAAGTGCGCTCCAGCAGCGAAATCTACGCCCACACCGGCGCGCGCCATTTCTTCAACAATTCGGTGCCGATCTGCGGCGTCGCCGGCGACCAACAAGCCGCATTGTTCGGCCAAGCCTGCTTCGAAGCCGGCATGGCCAAGAACACTTACGGCACCGGCTGTTTCCTGCTGATGAACACCGGCGAGAAAGCGGTGCGTTCCGACAACGGCCTGCTCACCACCATCGCCTGGGGCGTCGACGGCAAGGTCGAGTACGCGCTGGAAGGCAGCATCTTCGTCGCCGGCTCGGCGGTGCAGTGGCTGCGCGACGGCTTGCGTATGCTCGGCAAGGCCGGCGACTCGCAGGCCTATGCCGAACGCGCGCGTTCGACCGAGGGCGTGTATTTCGTACCGGCCTTCGTCGGCCTGGGCGCGCCATACTGGCGCAGCGACGTGCGCGGCGCGATGTTCGGCCTGACCCGCGGCACCAGCAAGGAGCATTTCATCCGCTCGGTGCTGGAATCGCTGGCCTACCAGACCCGCGACGTGCTCAGCGCGATGCAGGCCGACTCGGGCATCGAACTCAAGGCGCTGCGCGCCGACGGCGGCGCCATCGCCAACGATTTCACCGCCCAGTTCCAGGCCGACATCCTCAACGTGCCGGTGAACCGGCCCAAGGTCAACGAAACCACGGCCCTGGGCGCGGCGTATCTGGCCGGGCTCGCGGTCGGGTTCTGGGAAAGCCGCGAGCAGATCGCGCGGCAACGCCAGGTCGAACGCAGTTTCGAACCGCAGATGCTGCAAGCGCAGCGCGAGAAACTCTACGCCGGCTGGAAGCGGGCGGTCGAAGCGACCTTGGCCTTTCAGGTCGAACACGACTGATCGCCGAGGCCGCGCCGGCCTGACAAAAGTCATGGGCGGCAGATCGGACGGCGGTCCTATGCTGTCGGCAGACGCCCCATCGTGGGGCCTCACTCACCGACGGCGGTGCAGCATGAAACGATCGGCGGCATGGATGTTGACGTTGACGTTGGCGGCCTGGGCCGGCGCCGGCGCTGCGGCGGCGCAAACGCATGTGGACTTGAGCGACCTCGACCGCGGCATGGCCGGGTCGCGCGCGCAGGTGCTGGTGCTGGGTTCGATGCATCTGTCCAGTCTGGGCAAGGACTTCAAGCCCGAAGCGCTGGAACCGGTGATCGAGCGCCTGGCCGCGTTCAAGCCGCAGATCATCACCGTCGAGTCCATTTCCGGCGAAAGCTGCGATCTGATGGCGCGCCATCCTGTGGTGTACGGCAAGCCCGAGGACAATCGCTTTTGCGCTTCGACCGAACTCGCGCGCAAGGCCACCGGCCTGGACGTACCCGCCGCCATCGGCGAAGTGCACAAGACCCTGCGCGATTGGCCGGCCGCGCCGACGCCGGCGCAACGGCGTCGACTGGCCGCCTTGTTCCTGGCGTCCAACGAAGACGAGTCGGCGCTGGTGCAGTGGCTGCAGTTGCCGGCCGGCGAACGCCATAGCGGCGAAGGCCTGGACGATGCGTTGGTCGCGCAATTGGAAAAATACAGCGGACTCAACAGCGAATCCCATCAGATCGGCGCGCGTCTGGCGGCGCGGCTGGGGCTGCAAAGGCTGTATCCGATCGACGACCACACCGGCGACAACATCACCGCCCCCGACGACGCCGCGTTCGGCGCGGCGCTGCAGAAAGCGTGGGATTCGCAGAAAGCGCGCACGGCGCCGTTGTTCGAACGCGAGAACGCGCTGGCCAAGGCCAACGACATGCTGGCGCTGTACCGCCTGATGAATCGGGCCGAAAACCTGCGTTTGGTCGTCGACGCCGATATCGGCGCCAGCATGCGCGACACCGCGCCCGATCGCCCTGCGCAGTGGTACGTCGCCGGTTGGGAAACCCGCAATCTGCGCATGGTCGCCAACATCCGGGCGACCTTCCGCGAACGGCCGGGTGCGCGCGTGCTGTCGATCGTCGGCCGCACCCACAAGCCGTGGTTCGACGATCTGCTGGGGCAGATGCAGGGCGTGGATATCGTCGATGCCGAGAAGGTGCTCGGCGACAAATGATCGTCAGATGGCCGCGTTCTAGCCCCTCTCCCGCCAGCGGGAGAGGGAACTGACCTACTCAGGCCTCTTCCGGCACCTTGACCTTAAACCAAGCCGCATACAACGCCGGCAAGAACAACAACGTCAACGCCGTCGCCACCAGCAACCCGCCCATGATCGCCACCGCCATCGGCCCGAAGAACGCGCTGCGCGACAACGGAATCATCGCCAGGATCGCCGCCAGCGCGGTCAACACGATCGGCCGGAACCGCCGCACCGTCGCATCGACGATCGCCTTCCACGGCTCATGCCCTTCGCCGCGATCCTGCTCGATCTGATCGACCAGAATTACCGAGTTGCGCATGATCATGCCCGCCAGCGCGATCGTGCCCAGCATCGCCACGAACCCGAACGGCACCCGGAAGATCAGCAGGAACAAGGTCACCCCGATCAAGCCCAGCGGCGCGGTCAGCAGCACCATGAAGCTGCGCGAGAAGCTGCGCAACTGCAACATCAGCAGCGTGAACACCGCGAACAGGAACAGCGGCATGCCGGCGTTGATCGACTTCTGCCCGCGCGCGGAGTCCTCGACGCTGCCGCCGATCTCGATCGAATAACCGTACGGCAGCTGCGAACGCAGCCCGTCCAGGGTCGGCGAGATCTGCGCCATCACCGACGCCGGCTGGGTGCCGTCGTAGATGTCGGCGCGCACGGTCATGGTCGGCAGGCGGTCGCGGTGCCAGATGATGCCTTCCTCGAAACCGTATTCCAGGGTAGCGATCTGGGTCAGCGGCACGCTGCGGCCGCTGCTGGTCGGGACCATCAGGCTGCCGAGCATGTCCAGTTGCAAACGCTCCTGCTCCGGTCCGCGCAACAGCATCTCGATCAGCTCATTGCTTTCGCGGTAGGTGCTGATGTGCGAACCCGACAGCGAGCTGGACAGGAACTGCGACAACTGCGCCGAGGTGATGCCCAAGGCGCGCGCGCGCTCTTGATCGACCTGCAGGCGCACCACCTTGCTCGGCTCGTCCCAATCCAGATTGACGTTGGCCACGTGCGGGTTGGCGCGGATCTTCTCGCGCACCTGGTAGGCGTACTTGCGCACCACGTCGATGTGCTCGCCGGAGACGCGGAACTGCACCGGATAGCCGACCGGCGGGCCGTTCTCCAGGCGGGTCACGCGCAACTGCAGCTCGGGGAAGCGCGGGGCCACGTCCTGGATGATCCAGGTGCGCAGCGCTTCGCGATCGGCCAAGGTCTTGGGCATCAGCACGAACTGGGCGAAGTTCGCCGCCGGCAGTTGTTGATCCAGCGGCAGATAGAAACGCGGTGAACCGGTGCCGACGTAGGCCACGTAGTTGTTCAAGTCCTTGCGCTGCTTCAACAAGGCTTCCAGCCGCTTGGCCTGCTCGGCGGTCTGGCGCAGGGACGAACCTTCGGCCAGTTCCATATCGACCATCAGCTCCGGACGCACCGAGTCGGGGAAGAACTGCTGCGGCACGAAGCGGAACAGGAAGATCGAACCGACGAACGCGGCGATGGTGATGCCGATCACCAGCCAGCGCCGGCGCACGCACCAGGTCACCCAGCCGCGGAAGCGCACATAGAACTTGGATTCGTAAGGGTCGTGGGCATGGTCCACCGGTTCCTTCGGCGCGATCACGCTCGACAACAGCGGCACGCGCTTGGCCAGACCGGCGCGGGCGTCGCGCCAGCGCGCGCCCAGCGAGCCGGGCTTGGGCAAGCCGGCGTGGCCGTGGTCGGGCAGCAGCTTGTCGCCCAGGAACGGGATGAACGCCACCGCGGCGATCCACGACACGCACAAGGCGATGGTCACCACCTGGAACAACGAGCGGGTGTATTCGCCGGTGCTCGACGCCGCGGTCGCGATCGGCAGAAAGCCGGCCGCGGTGATCAAGGTGCCGGTCAGCATCGGGAACGCGGTGCTGTCCCAGGCGAACGCGGCCGCGCGCAGGCGGTCGAAGCCCTGCTCCATTTTGATCGCCATCATCTCAACGGCGATGATCGCGTCGTCGACCAGCAAACCCAGCGCCAGCACCAGCGCGCCCAGCGAAATCTTGTGCAGGCCCACGCCGAAGAAATCCATGACCGCGAAGGTCATCGCCAGCACCAGCGGAATCGACAGCGCCACCACCAGGCCGGTGCGCAAGCCCAGCGAGAAGAAACTCACCAGCAGCACGATCGCCACCGCCTCGGCCAGCACCCGCACGAACTCGCCGACCGATTCTTCCACCGCCGCCGGCTGATCGGCGACCTTGCGCAGTTGCATGCCCGCCGGCAGGGTCTTCTGCAGGTTGGAGAATTCGGTTTCCAGGGTCTTGCCGAGCTTGAGGATGTCGCCGCCCTGCTTCATCGACACGCCGATGCCGATCGCGTCCTCGCCCATGAAGCGCATGCGCGGTTGCGGCGGATCGGAGAAGCCGCGCCGCACTTCGGCCACATCGCCCAAACGGAAAGTGCGGTCGCCGACCCGGATCGGGAATTGCTTGATCTGATCGACCGAAGTGAATTGCCCGCCAACGCGGATCGGCACCCGGCTCGACGCCGTCTCGAAGAACCCGGCCGAGACCAGCGCGTTCTGTTGATTCAACGCGTCCTGCACCGCCTGGGCCGGAATCCCCAAGGTGGAGAGCTTCACGTTCGACAGCTCGACCCAGATCTTTTCGTCCTGCACGCCGATCAGTTCGATCTTGCCCACGTCCTGCTGCCCTTGCAGCGCGAGCTGGACGCGTTCGGCGTAGTCCTTGAGCACGGCGTAGTCGAAACCCGGGCCGGTCAGCGCGTAAATGTTGCCGAAGGTGTCGCCGAATTCGTCGTTGAAGAACGGTCCGATGGCGTCGCTGGGCAAGGTCGGGCGGATGTCGCCGATCTTCTTGCGCACCTGATACCACAGCGGCTGGATGTCGCCGGAGTGCATCGAGTCGCGCGCGGCGAAAATCACCTGCGATTCGCCGGCGCGCGAGTACGAGCGGATGAACTCGTACTCGCCGGTCTCCATGAGCTTCTTCTCGATCCGCTCGGTGACCTGGCGCGAGACTTCCTCGGCGGTCGCGCCCGGCCACAGCGTGCGCACCACCATCACTTTGAAGGTAAAGGCCGGATCTTCGCTGCGGCCCAGGCGCAGGTACGACATCGCGCCGGCCAACGCGAGCACCAGCATCGCGTAGACGATCAGGCTGCGGTGGCGCAGGGCCCATTCGGAAAGGTTGAAGCGCATAAATAAACCCACTTCATTGTCCCCCTCTCCCGTTTACGGGAGAGGGCAGGGGTGAGGGCCGCTCTCAGCAGAGGCAGGCACAAGGGCGCAAGCGCCGGCGAAATCCATCGATCGACAAGCGCAGTGCGTTCGCAGCCACCGCGCCCACCGCGATCACTTCCCGACCGGATGATTCTCGCGATCCACCGCGAGCACCTTCTGGCCGTCGCGCAACAGATGGCCGCCGGCGGCGACGACCCAGTCGTTCGCGCCCAGGCCCGAGGTCACCGGCACCCGATCCGGGCCGTAAGGCCCGACCACGATGGGTTTGAGCTTGACCGTGCCGCTGGCGATATCGGCCACGAACACCGCGGTGCCGCGGCCGCTGCGCTGCACCGCCGCCAACGGCACGCTCAGGCCCGATCCGACCGGATCGGGCTGATAGATCCGCGCGCTCTGGCCCAGCTCCAAGGTGCCCGCCGGCGCGTCCACCGCGACCCGCGCGGCGTAGGTGCGCGAGGCCGGATCGGCCGCGGGCGAGACCTCGCGCACGCGTCCGGGCCAGCGCTTGCCGGGAATCGACCACAGCTCCACCAACACCTGCTGGCCCGGCTTGAAGGTCGCGATCGCGCCTTCCGGCACCGCGAAGGCGACCTCGCGCGCGCCGTCGGCGGCGAGCCCGAACACCTGCTGGCCCGCGGCGACCACTTGCCCGGCTTCGGCGCTGCGGGTGGCGATCACCCCGGCGGCCGGCGCGCGCAACTGGGTGTAAGCCGATTGATTGCGCGCCACGTCGAGATTGGCGCGGGCCGAATTGAGCTGGCCCTGCGCGGCCTTGGCCGCGGCGTCCTGCGCATCGATGGCCGAACGGCTGACCAACTGGTCCTTGCCCAGCGAAGCGAAGCGCAACTGATCGGCGCGAGCGCGCGCGTATTCGGCTTCGGCCGCGGCGAACTGGGCTTGCGCGGCGCGGCTTTGCGCGTCCAGATCGCCCGGATCCAGCACCGCCAGCACCTGGCCGGCGGCGACATGCGCGCCGATATCGACCTTGCGTTCGATCAGCTTGCCGCCGACCCGGAACGACAGCGGACTCTCTTCGCGAGCGCGCACTTCGCCGGCGTAGGCCGACACGGCATTGATCGCGCCGCTGGGCTGGGTCACCAGCACCGGCCGCGCGGCCTCGGCGGCCGGCTTGCCGTTGCCGCAAGCCGCCAGGGTCAAGGCCAAGGCCAGCACCGGCAGCGCCGTCGCCGCGCGGCGGACGCCGACGGCCACGGGCCGCCCGGCGCCGGACGGGACCGGTCGGGAAGCGGGAAAAATCCGGCTACGCATTGCGGATGGCCTCATCGGGAATTAATGTACTTGGCGGTACTGTATAAATATAGAACCACGCAGTCCAGTATTGAAAGATCCCCCAGCGCTCGCCCCACGTCCATCGCAGAAGAACCCCACACCCCGGCGCCACCCTCCACTAGTCCGCTCTGCACACAAAGCCCGCCCCCTCACCACCCAAGCCGCGCCCCTCACCTAACCCAATCCCCCACTCGCAAACCCACCAACCACCCCCAATTCCCTTAGTCTGCACACCCCCACGCACCCAACGCCCCAGCCGCGCACAAGCCCCCACCCATGTCCTCGCCCCGCCCCACCCCTCCCGCGCCTCCGGCCAAGCCGGCCGGTCCCGGCCGCCCGAAAGACCTGAGCAAGCGCACCGCGATCCTGGAAGCGGCCAAGCGACTGTTCCTGATCGAGGGCTTCGACGGCGTGAGCATGGACCAGATCGCGACCGAGGCCGGCGTCTCCAAACTCACCGTTTACAGCCATTTCGGCGACAAAGAGACCCTGTTCGGCGCCGCGGTCAAGACTTACTGCGAGCAGCACCTGCCCTCGCCGCTGTTCGAACCGGCGCCGGCGACGCCGCTGCGCGCGCGCCTGATCGAGATCGCGGTGGCCTTCTACGACATGATCAGCACGCCCGAGGCGATCCAGATCCACCGCCTGCTGTGCTCGCCGCAGGTGGCCGAGTCGGCGCTGTCGAAGATGTTCTGGGACGCCGGTCCGCAACGGCTGCACGACGAATTCGAGTCGCTGCTGGTCCGTCGGGTCGAGTCCGGCGAGCTGGAGATCGCCGATACGGCGCGCGCAGCCACCCAGTTCTTCGCCCTGGTCAAGGGCGAGCCGCACGCCTTGCTGATGTTCGGCTGCGGCTTTACCGGCAAGGCCGAGCTGAAGGCGCATATCGAGGCCTCGGTGGCGATGTTCCTGCGCGCCTATGCGCGGCGCGGGGACTGATCGTGCCGGGTCTGGCGCCACCCATGCGGCGGCCGGGCAATCGCCTAAGTACGCACGGTGCCAGGAGTTCCGGTGACTTTCGGCACTAAGCCGGGCCGGTGGCCTGGTTAATTCTTTTTCTGCCGGGGACGCGCGGTCCCGGTAGAATTCGCGGTCCCCGCGCACGATGAAGAACCCCATGACTACGATCGATTACGCCAAGGCTCGCGAACTGATGGTCGAACAACAAGTTCGGCCCTGGGACGTGCTCGACCCGCGCGTGCTCGACGTGTTGGCCCAGCTGCCGCGCGAAGCCTTCGTGGCCGACGCGCACCGCAACCTGGCCTACACCGACCTCGCCCTGCCGCTGGCGCACGGCGAATTCATGATGAAGCCGGTCCTGGAAGGCCGCACCCTGCAGTCGCTGGGCGTGGATCCGACCGACGACGTGCTGGAAATCGGCACCGGCAGCGGTTACCTGACCGCCTGCCTGGGCCGTCTGGCGCGCGAAGTGGTGAGCCTGGAAATCCACCCCGACCTCGCCGCGACCGCGCGCGAACGGCTGGCCGGCCAGGGCATCCTCAACGCCCAGGTAGTCGACGCCGACGCGCTGAACTACAGCACCGACCGCCGCTTCAACGCGATTTGCGTGACCGGCGCGGTGTCGCAGATTCCGCCGCAGTGGCTGCAGTGGCTGCAACCCGGCGGCCGCCTGTTCGTGGTCCGCGGCCGCTCGCCGGCGATGGAAGGCGTGCGGGTCACCGCGGGCGAGCGCAACGAAGTCAACGCTTCGCGCATCCAGTCGTTGTTCGAAACCGATTTGCCGTACCTCCAAGGCGCCGCACCCGCGCCCGCCTTCGAGTTCTGACCGTCCTGTCAGTTGCCCGTCAGTCCCCCGTAAGAGCCCGCATGCCAGCATGCGGGCTGCAGAAAAACAGCAAGCCCTCAAAAACAAGCAAGTCCAAGGAAGCCGCATGATCCGCCGTCCGCTCGTTCTTGCCCTGGCTCTAACCCTGCTGCCGGCCGCCGCTTCGGCCGAAGACCTGTTGCAGACCTACGAAGCCGCCCGACAGGGCGATCCTCAGCTCTCGGCGGCCCAAGCGAACCGGCAGGTGAGCCAGGAAGACCGCGTCCAGGCGCGCGCGCGCATGCTGCCGTCGCTGACCGGCGAAGCGCGGCTGAACCGGAGCCGCAGCTTCAGCAAAAGCAGCGGCAACGTCGGCAGCGATCCGAACGATCCGACCGCGCGCTTGCCGTTCGGCACCAACATCGAGACCAACAGCACCCAGCGCAACTACTCGATCAACGCCACCCAGATGATCTACAACCGCGCGGTCATCAAGGGCTTCGAAAGCCAGAGCGCGCTCACCGAATCCAGCGACTTCACCCTGGAATCGGCCAGTCAGCAGTTGATCACCCGCACCTCGTCGGCGTATTTCGCGGTGCTGGTCGCGTTGGAGAATCTGGCCGCGGCCGAAGCGGCCGAAACCGCGCTGCAGAAGCAGTTCGACTACGCCTCCAAGCGTCTGGAAGTCGGCCTGGCGCCGATCACCGACGTGCACGAAGCCCGCGCCCAGTACGACGACGCGCGCGCGCGCACCATCACCACCCGCAATCAGGTCGAAGACTCGTATCAGGCGCTGAGCGAAATCACCGGGCAACCGGTGCGCACGCTCAAGGCGCTGCCGGCGGATTTCAAGCCGGCGCTGCCGGAAGCGCAGAACATGGACACCTGGGTCAACAACGCGATCCAGAACAATCCTTCGTTGCGCGCACAGGAACTGACGGTGCGGGCCGCGGAAATCGGCATCGAAACCGCGCGCGCCGGCCACTGGCCGACCCTGACGCTCGGCGCCGGCTACGGCGACTCCGCGTCCTGGGGCGATGCTCGCGTGGGCAGCCTGCCGTCGGAAGACACCCGCAGCTCCGGCAGCCGCGGCCCCAGCATCGGCCTGACCTTGTCGGTGCCGCTGTACTCCGGCGGCGCGGTGCAATCGGGCGTGCGTCAGGCGCTGGCCCGCCGCGATGCCGCGCAGGACGAGTTCGAGCGTCAGAAGCGCCTGCTGGTGCGCAACACCCGCAACGCGTATCAGGTGCTGGTCGCCGGCATCAGCGAAGTCGAAGCGCGGCGTCTGGCGGTGGTCTCGGCGCAGGCCGCGTACGACGCCTCGCAGGTCGGCCTGGAAGTCGGCACCCGCACCGTGCTGGACGTGTTGAACAACCAGCGCACCCTGCTGCAAGCGCAGCAGGCCTACGCCCAGTCCAAGTACAACTTCCTGCAGAACCGTCTGCTGCTGGAGCAGTCGGCCGGCTCGCTCGACGTCGCCGATGTGCAGGACATCAACCGCCTGCTGACCGCCGACGCCGCCACCAATCTGGCGCCGCCGCCGGCTTCGGTGCAGTGATCGGCTAGCCGACATCGGCAATGCGCATCGAAAACCGCCGGCTTGCCCGGCGGTTTTTTTTCGCGCGCGGCGCCCAGACCGATGTCCGCCAGCGCGGTCGCCGATGCGCCGCGGCCCGCATGGCTCAGACTTGTCCGTAAAGCGCGATTTGTTGACCCAGTGATCGATTCGGAGCGCTCACCGGCGCCGACTGCGCCGCGAGACCGAGCAGTGCACGCCTAGCATCCTCGCCGATGCCTGCGGCGCTTACGCCGCAAGCAGACCGTTGAAATATTCCGCTGTACCCACAGGAGTGCATCGATGCGCGCTTCACGTTTTTCCATTATCGCCGCCGCGGCTTTGAGTCTGAGTCTGTCGATCGCGCCCGCAAACGCGGCGACGCAGTACGAGTTGGAGGACACCGGCGCCGGTTATTCGAGCAATGCCGCGGCCCTGGACGCCACCAACAAGTTGCAGGCGCAATGCGCGAAGATCTCGGGACAGGTGGTCCCCAGCAGCGTCCAGGTAGTGTATGTCGAACTGTTAGGACGCATGCCGGGCGGACTCGATGTTTACGGCGCCGCCGTCAAAGGCGTATGCGACGCGCCGCGCGCGTCGATGAGCGAGGCCTACACGGTGTTGGGCAACGGCGCGACCGAATCGGCCGCGCAGACTGCTTCGCGCGATGCGATGAAGGTCATGTGCCAAAGGGATTTCAATGGCATTGTGTACTGGCGCGGCGCCAGCACATGGACCGCTTCGTATTCGGCGTTGTACAAGCAATACGAGGGCAGAACCAAGGCGAATTGCTTGTACGCACGCTGAAACAGGGGGACCTGTGCGCGGCGGACGGCGCCTGCCGTTCGCCGCTGGCCGCGCGCCAGCGAACGCGATTGCCGAACGCGCAGACCGATGCGAATCGCGTCGCCGCGGCTGGACCGGCCGCGCTCATCCGAGCGGCCGATCCACGCGGCTGGTCACCATCAATCCCGCGGTGGCAAGGAGGGCTGCAACAAGGCCATGGTCCGCGCCAACGCGCCGCGGCCCAGCTCCACCAGCGCGCGGCCGGCGTCGATCATCTGCGCACGCTCCAGCGGATCGGCCAACAGGCGCTCGACCGCCGCCTCCACCGCGTCGGCGTCCTGGCCGATGCGCAGCGCGCCGGCGTCTTCCAGCCGCTGCGCGATCTCGACGAAGTTGTGCAGATGCGGGCCGGTGACGATCGGCGTGCCGGTGGCGGCCGGTTCGAGCAGATTGTGCCCGCCGATCGCCTGCAGGCTGCCGCCGACGAAGGCCACGTCGGCGCAGGCGTAGAAGCTCATCAACTCGCCGAGCGTGTCGATCACGAACACGTCGTCGCCCGGCTGCGGCCAGCGCGCGCGCGAACGCGTGGACACTTGCCAGCCGGCGCTGCGCGCGGTTTCGGCGACCACCCGGAAACGCTCGGGATGGCGCGGCGCCCACAACAGCAACAGGCCGGGGAAACGTTCGCGCAGACGCCGGTGCATCGCCACCGTCGCGCCTTCTTCGTCTTCGTGGGTGCTCGCGGCGATCCACACCGGACGCTCGCCGGTGTGGCGATGGCATTCGGCCGCGAACTCTTCCAGGGCATCGGGCACGCTGACGTCGAACTTCAGGTTGCCGGTCTGGATCACCTGGCCCGGATTGGCGCCGAGCTGGACGAAACGCTCGCCGTCGGCGCGCGACTGCGCCGCGACCGCGCGCACCGTGCGCAGCGCGCGGCTGACCAGCGGCGCCAGCGCGCGGTAACCGCGCAAGGAACGCTCCGACAGCCGCGCATTGAGGATATAGGCGGGAATCCCGCGATCGCGGCAGCCGAACAACAGGTTCGGCCACAGCTCGGTTTCCATGATCAACGCCGCGCACGGCTTGTGATGGCGCAGAAACCGGCCGACCGCGCCGGGCAGGTCGTAGGGCAGGTACACATGCTCGACCGAATCGCCCCAGGCCGCGCGCGCGCGGTCCGAGCCGGTCGGGGTGATCGTGGTCACCAGCAGGCGCAGGTCCGGACGGCCGCGGCGCAAGGCGTTCACCAGCGGAATGGCGGCATTGACCTCGCCGACCGAAACCGCGTGCAGCCACAAGGTGCGGGTCTGCGCCGGCCCGCGGTAGATCGCATAGCGCTCCAGCCAGCGCTGGAAATACGCCGGCTGGCGAAAGCCGCGCCAGATCAGGTGATACACCGTGACCGGCGCCAACAGATACAGCGCGACCGAATACAGGCCGCGCAACAAGCGCTCGATCAAATCCTTCCGCATGGCGCCAAGGATAAAGGCTGCGGCGCCGGTTCGGGGTGGAGACGGCGCGAGGAGGGGGCCGATGCGTGGTTCGGCGCGTGCCCGCCGCCGCCATCTGAACGAAAAGTCGGAAGTCAGGCGGATCTTTCAGCCCGTCATTCCGGCGAAAGCCGGAATCCATTTTGCTTTTGCTCCGCATCCAAAACCACAGGAACCAGCAACAGCAACGGCAAAATGGATTCCGGCTTTCGCCGGAATGACGGGGTTGGGGGGCATCGCGCCCTCTGCGCAGAGCATTCCCGCAAGCGCCAGCCACTCCACGTCAACCGCCCCGCAGCCCACGTATCGCAGCCGCCCCACGGGCATTCACCCGCCCAGCGAATAAACTACCGCCATGGCCGAACCCACCCTGCCCCCGCGTCCCTCCCTGCTGTCGCCGCGCCTGTGGCCGATGTGGCTGGCCTTGGCCGGCATGTGCGCCGGCGCGCGCCTGCCCTGGGGGCTGCAACGCTTGCTCGGCGGCTGGATCGGCGTGGTCGCGATGCGCGTGGCCAGCCAGCGTCTGCGCGCGGCGCGGATCAACCTGAAGCTGTGCTTCCCCGAGAAGAGCGAGGCCGAACGCGAAGCGCTGCTGCGCGAGAGCTTCCGCGACCTGGGCATCGGCTTCTTCGAATTCGCCCGCGCCTGGTGGGGCCAGGTCACGCCGATGCGGCGCACGGTGCGGATCGAAGGCCTGGAATTGCTCGATGAGGTGCGCGCGGCCGGACGCGGTGTGCTGATGATCTCCGGCCATTTCATGACCCTGGAAATGTGCGGCCGGCTGATGTGCGATCACCTGCCGCTGGCCGGCATGTACCGCAAGCACCGCAATCCGGTGATGGAGTGGGCGGTCAAACACGGCCGCATGCGTTACGCCCGCGCCATGTTCACCAACGAGGAAATCCGTCCGGCGATGCGCCACCTCAAGCAGGGCGGGTTCCTGTGGTACGCGCCGGATCAGGACATGCGCGGCAAGGACACGGTGTTCGCGCCGTTCTTCGGCGTGCCCGCGGCGACGATCACCGCGACCCACCAATTCGCCCGCCTCAGCGGCTGCGCGGTGGTGCCGTTCTTCCATCGCCGCGAAGGCGCCGACTACATCCTGCGCATCGGCGCGCCGCTGGCCGAGTTTCCGTCCGACGACGCCACCGCCGACAGCGCCCGGGTCAATGCGCAGATCGAGAACATGGTGCGCGAGGCGCCGACCCAATACCTGTGGATCCACCGCCGCTTCAAGCGCCGCCCGCCGGGCCTGCTGTCGCCGTACAAGCAACAGCCCTGACGCCACCAAAGCCGCAATCGCGCCCTGTAGGAGCGGCGCGAGCCGCGACCGCGACACAACATCTACGACGCAGGCGGAATCCCAAGCCGCAAATTCAAGCTTGCGGCGTAAGCGAAGTTTCGCAGTCGCGGCTCGCGCCGCTCCTACAGGGAGCTACTGCGAGTTTCGTTATCGGACGGCGGCTGCGCCAGCAAACTGCCCGCGTACAACGCCGCCAGCAGCAAGGTCAGCCCGCCCCAGAAGGTCGAGTAGAAGGCCAGGTGGGTGTTGAACGGAAACACCGTCACCACCAAAGCCAACATCGCCGGCCGCGCGCGCTCGCGCGCGACGGCGTCGGCGAACACCCACGCGCGCCAGGCCAAGGCCGCGCCGGCCAGCCACATCAGCAGGCCGAACGCACCGGTTTCGCTGAGCACTTCCAGCAGCAGTTGATGCGCGTGCAAGGCCGGCCCCTCGCCCCAGGACGTGGTCACGCCCGGTTGCGGATCGCAGGCGGGAAAGGCCTCGCGGAAACCGCGCGCGCCCACGCCGTTGAGCGGATGCTCGCCGACCATGCAGATCGCCGCGCGCCAGATCCGGGTGCGCCCCGACAAGGCGGTGTCCACGCCGGCCAGATCGGCGCTGACGAACTGGGCGGTGCGGACCAGACGGTCGTGCACCTGAGTCGAGGTCAGATTCAACACCATCAACGCCACCAGACCGGTGGCGAACAACAGCAGCAGCCGTTTGACCCCGAGCAAGCGCCAACCCGAGAACAACAGCACCAGGGCGAAGGTGATCCACGAAGCGCGCGAACCGGCCAACACCACCACGATGCCGACCGCCGCGGTCGCCGCCAGCCAACCGGCGATGCCGTAACGCCGCGCCGCCGCATACAGCACGAACGGCGAGAAACTCGCGATCACCTGGCCGAGCTTGAGATTGCACGGCCCCAGAATGCCGCCGAGCCGGTCGACCATCGCCATCTCGGCCGCGCTGCACATGCCGTGATCGCTGATCGAATGCTTGAGCGCATCGATGGCGAAGAACAACGGACTGGTGCCGCTGATGCCTTGCAACAGCGCGTCCACCGTCCACACCGACAAGATGATCGCCAACCCGCCGAAGGTGGTGCGGCGCCCGCGCGCGGAGGCGACCGCGGCCGCGACCAGCCACAGGAACGGCAGATAGCGCAGATCCACCGCGGCTTCGCGCAGGGCGCGGCCCGGATCGACCGCATCGATCGCCGACACCAACTCCGGCAACCAATAAGCGGCGAACAACGCGCTGGTCAGCGCCCAGGCCGGATCGCTGAGCAGGCGCGCGCCGGTGTTGTAGCGCTGCAGCACCAGCTTCACCAGCATGGTCACCGCGCCCAGGCTGAGCACCGCTTCGGCCACGCCCGGCGCGAACAACAGGCCGACATAGGCCAGCACCCACACCGGCGCCCAGCGCCAGCCGACGATGTCCGGCGGCCGCGACGGCGCGCGCGGGCTTTCGCCGGCCAGCGGCGCATCCGCGGCCGCGGCGCTAGTTTGAGGTGACGTCGAGGAGTTCGGCATAGACGGCAAGCGTGGCCTCCTGCATCGCTCGCAGGGAAAAACCCATCGTATCCACTGCCGGCGCGGCTTGCGTTAGCAATTCGCAAGCTGCGCTGTGCGCGGCCTGCGCATCGAACGGCGCGACCGCGCCGCCCGGCAGCAGTTGCGCCAACAGCTCGCCGACGCCGCCGTGATTCCAGCCCAGCACCGGCCGCCCGCAGGCCAGCGCTTCGACCACGGTGCGGCCGAACGCTTCAGGCTTGCGCGACAGTTGCAGGACCAGATCGCAGGCCGCGTAAGCGCGGGCGATCGCATCGGTCGGCGCGGTAAAGGCCACCGCATCGGCGACCCCGAGTTGTTGCGCCAGTTGTTCCATCTCGCCGATATACGCCTCGCGTCCGGCCTCGCGCGCGCCGGGCAACCACAGCCGCGCATCGCGGCCGCCGGCGCGCAGATCGGCCAGCAATTGCAGCCCGTCGGCGTGGCCCTTCAAGCGCGTGCCGCGGCCGGGCAACAACAACAACGGGCCGTCTCCGCCCAAGGCCGGATGCGACGCCGCCGCCCACGCCCGCGCCTGCGGGTCGGGCCAGGGCGCGCGCGGGAATGCCGCGGGGTCGATCCCGCGCGGAATGATCCGCAGCTTGTCCGCTTCGGTGTCGGGATAATGTTGGAGCACGTAATCGCGCACGGTGCGCGACACGCAGATCACCCGCTCGCCGCGGGTCATCACCGCGCTGTAGCGCGAGGGCGAATTCAGACCGTGCACGGTGGTGACCCAGCGCGGCCGGGTGGCTTCGTTCATGCCGCGCCAGGCCAGCAGGCCGACCCAGGCCGGCAAGCGCGAACGCGCGTGGACCAGATCCACGCCCTGCTCGGCCCACAGCCGGCGCAGCGCGAACGCATGCAACAAGGTCGAAGGCGATTTACGCCCGAGCGGCAGCACGATGTGTTCGGCGCCGCTGGCCAACAGTTGCGGCACCAGACGGCCGCCGGCGGAGACCACGATCGCGCGATGGCCGGCGCGCACCAGCGCGTCGGCGACTTCCAGGGTGGAGCGCTCCACGCCGCCGGACTCCAGCGCCGGCAGCAGCTGCATCACGGTCAGCCGGCGCGAGGGGGTCGGCTGCGGCGATGCCATGGCGAACGGATCAGTCGTCGACCAGGGTGAAATGCGCGCCGCAGTACGGGCACAGGCATTCGCGCTCGGCCTCGATCGGCAGGTACACGCGCGGATGCGAGTTCCACAGCGCCATCGACGGCAGCGGGCAGCTCAACGGCAGCTCGGCGCGGGTCACGGTGTAGCGCTGATCGGCGTTGGCCTGGGTGGGATGGGCGTTGGCTGCGGTGGTCATGGGGACGACGGGTGGCGACGCGGGGGTGGCAGTTTAGCAGCGCTCGGGGGTGGGTCGGGCGAAAAGAGCAAATCCCCCCTAGCCCCCCTTTTTCAAAGGGGGGGAACGGTTGCGCGGTGATCGGGGGAGATCGCATCGAAACCGATGCCCTCAAGCCCCCGGCCCCAGCCGAAGCATTCCCCCCTTTGAAAAAGGGGGGCTAGGGGGGATTTGCTGTTGCTGTTGCGGTCAACCCACAACCGGCAAATCGAACCACAGCACATCCGCAACCGAATCGCCCGAACCCGTCAACAGCAACTCCCCGGACTCATCAGCGAAACC
Source organism: Pseudomonas sp. CGJS7 (assembly GCF_036961695.1). Lineage (NCBI taxonomy): Bacteria > Pseudomonadati > Pseudomonadota > Gammaproteobacteria > Pseudomonadales > Pseudomonadaceae > Pseudomonas > Pseudomonas sp. CGJS7. The sequence continues at coordinate 59,852 of NZ_JBAMDI010000053.1, forward strand.
CAGCGCATCGCCGGCTTGCAAAACCCGCCCGTTCGCCTCGATCCGCCCTTGCGCGACCTGCAACCAATACATCCGCCCAGACTCCAGCGAACGCCGCGCCTGTGTGCCTTGAGCCAAGCCCAGCGAATACAACTTCACATCCTGCCGGATCGGCACCCCACCCTCCACGCCATCGCGCGAGGCGCGCAAGACGAACTCGCCATCCTTCGCCTCCACCGCCGCGGGCTGCGCGTACGCCGGCTGCGCATTGAGCCGGTCGGGCTGCACCCAGATCTGCAGAAAATGCACCGGCTCGGTCTTGGACGCGTTGAACTCGCTGTGCTCCACGCCGTGACCGGCGCTCATCCACTGCAGCTCGCCGGGGCGGATGGTGCCGCCCCCGCCGGTGCTGTCCTGGTGCGCCAATCCGCCGCTGAGCACGTAGCTCAGGATTTCCATGTTGGCATGGCGATGCGGCGCGAAGCCCGCGCCGGGATCGACGCGGTCTTCGTTGATCACGCGCAAACAGCCGAAGCCCATCCACGCCGGGTCGTAATAGCTGCCGAAGGAAAACGTGTGGCGGCTGTCGAGCCAACCCGCGCGCACTCGGCCGCGGGCATCGGATAGGCGTTCGATAATCATCGCGTCAGTTTACTGCTTCGGCACGATCGCTTCGGTGGTGATGCGGATCTTGATCTCGTCGCTGACGTTGGGCACGTACTTGCCGATGCCGAAATCGCTGCGCTTGAGCGTGGTGGTGGCGTCGAAACCGGCGGCGGCGCGCTTGGCCATCGGCTGCTCGCCGACCTTGTTGATGTTCACGTCCAGCACCGTCGACTTGGTCACCCCGTGCACGGTCAGATCGCCGGTCACCTTGAGCTTCTTCTCGCCGGCCGCTTCGACCTTGGTGCTCTTGAAGGTGATGTTGGGGAACTTGGCCGCGTCGAAGAAATCCGCGCTCTTCAGGTGCTCATCGAAATCGCCCACGTGCGAATCCAGGCCGTCCAGCGGAATGGTCACCTCGACCTTGGACGCGGCCGGCTTGGCCGGATCGTAGGTGATGCTGCCGTCGACCTTGCCGAAATGCGCGATCGGGTTGGAGAAGCCGAAGTGGCTCCAGCTGGCGATCACGTCGGTGTGGTTGGGGTCGATCTTGTAGGTCAGCGGAGCGGCGACGGCGGTGCCGGCGAAAGCCAGACCCAGGGCGGCGGCGAGCAGGATGCGCTTCATGGTGGGACTCCTGGTAGAGGTCGATCGGTGGGAAATACGGGCAGGGGAAAAGCAACGCGAAACCACTATGGCGCGACCGGCGCGGACGGCGATCGGCCCGCGCCCGGAATCGTGCCGGCGCGCACGCATCACTCGATGCGCGCGGCCTCGTCGAACGGCAGGCGCGGCGAGCGCGGGAACAACTGGGCGTGATCGCCGGCGCCGAGGTTGATCAGGAAGTTGGACTTGATCTTGGTGCCGGCGAAGAAGGCCTCATCGACCTTGGCGTTGTCGAAGCCCGACATCGCCCCCGAGTCCAGGCCCAGCGCGCGCGCGGCCAGGATCAGGTAGGCGCCCTGCAGGCTGCCGTTGCGGAAGGCGGTGGTGTTGATCGCCGCGTCGTTGCCGGCGAACCAGCTGCGCGCGTCGTCGTGCGGGAACAGGTACGGCAGCTTTTCGTAGAACTCCAGGTCGTGGCCGACGATCACCGTGACCGGCGCGGCCAGGGTCTTGGCCAGATTGCCTTCCGACAGGGCCGGGCGCAGCTTCTCCTTGGCGTCCTTGGACTTCACGAACACGAACCGCGCCGGCGAGCCGTTGGCGCTGGTCGGGCCCCACTTCACCAGCTCGTACAGCTGACGCAGCGTCTCATCGCTGATCTCGCCGCCCAGGACGTTGTGAGTGCGGGCGGTGCGGAACAGCTGATCGAGGGCTTCGTCGTTCAGGGCCTTGGACATCGTCTTCTCCGTGGGGCTGCCAAGCTTGGCAAGGTGGTCGGGAGACGGAAGTGTAGAGTCTCGCTGCGACCGCAAAACCGACACTTCCGGAACGGATTACCCACACCCGTGCAACGAAACGGCCTTTCTGCCAAGACTGACTCCATTGCTGCAACTTGGCTACTGACCGACGGCCACGCCGGAAATCAGCGCCAGACCAGCGCCCTGGCCCTGGCCCTGGCCCTGGGCCGGCCGGCGACCGATTGGGTGCTCAGCCCGCGCGCGCCCTGGCGCTGGGCCGCTCCGCGCAAGCTGCCCGGTTCGCTCAACGCCTTCGGCGCGGATTTCGTGACCGCGATGCGGCTCAGGCCGAAGTTGGCGATCGGCTGCGGCCGCCAGGCCGCGCTGGCGACCCGCTTGCTGCGCGGCGAGGGCTGTCAGGCCGTGCAGATCCTCAACCCGCGCATCGCCACCGGCCATTGGGACTTGGTGATCGCGCCCGAGCACGACGGCCTCAGCGGCGCCAACGTGATCAGCCTGCTCGGCAGCCTGCACCCGGTCGACGACCTGTGGCTGGCCGGCGCGCGCAAGGCTTTCCCCGCGTTCGGCGCCCTGCCCGGGCCGCGCACGGCCTTGCTGCTGGGCGGCTCCAGCGCGCACGCCGATTTCGATCGGGCTGCCTTCGACGGTTTGGCCGAGCGGCTGCAAGTTCTATTGGAACGCGAAGGCGGCAGCCTGCTGGCGACCACCTCGCGGCGCACCCCGGTCGCGATCCGCGCGCGCTTGCGCGAACGCCTGGCGCGGCTGCCGCGGGTGTCGTGGTACGAACCGGGCGAAGGCACCAACCCCTACCCGGGCCTGCTCGGCTGGGCCGACCGCATCGTCTGCACCGCCGACTCGGTCAACATGCTGTCGGAAGCCGCCGCCACCCGCGTGCCGGTGTTCGTGTTCGGCAGCGAGCGGGTCGACGGCCGGCCGCGCCGTTTCGTCGACAGCCTGCTCGGCCTGGGCCGCGCGCGCGCGTTCGATGAGCAATTGCTGCCGTACCCGGTGACGCCGCTGCGCGAAACCGCGCGGGTGGCGCAGGAAGTCAGGCAGCGCCTGCGGCTGGCCGATTGAAGCCGACGGCTAGGGACTGTCGAAGGTGCCGATGAAACGCAGCTCGTTATACAGCTGCCCGGGCCGATCTTCTTCGAACGTGCAGTTGCAGTAGTAGTACAAGGCATTGCCTTCGGTGATGCCGAGTTCGTGGCAGCGCGCGACGACGCGAGCGACACCCTCTCTGTCGACGTCGACTTCCTCCGCCAGTTCCTCGACCGGAACGATCTTGCGGCCGGCCGTTACGTAGGCGACGAACCAATCGGAGTCGATGAAGTTGCTGCCGAAATCGCGATGCGCCGGGCAGCCCGAGTCCGGGTCTTCCATGCCCTCGGTGTATCGATTGAACTCCTCGAATGTCCGGGTGGAGGTTCCCATCCAGACCGACACCTTGCCTCGGGTCGCCTCGTCGATCATCGCGATTCGCCTCCGATTGGCTTCGGTGGCGAACTCCGGCAACAGCACGACTGCCTTGCCACGGCCGATGCCCGAGCGATCACTGCGCCGGTCTCAAGCCATGTTCGCGCATCGCCGCACCGATCGCCGCGCGCGCGGCGGCGATCGCATCGGTTTCCACCACCCGCCGTGGGCGGCGGTCCAGAGTGCATTCCAAACCCGCGGCTAACAGCGTCGCGTGCGCCTGGAGCAAATCGCGCGCTTGATCCGCGGACAAGGACCCGGCGGCCAACGCCGCGTCGATCAGGCCCGGCGTATCGCGCGGGACCAGCAAGGCCGGCACCCGCGCCGAATCGCGCAGCACCAGGTATTGCAGCAGGAATTCCAGATCGACCAAGCCGCCCTCGCCTTGCTTGAGGTCGAAGTAGGCCGCGTCGCTGCGGTCGAGTTCGGCCTGCATGCGCGCGCGCATCGCGGCGACGTCGCCGCGCAGTTTGTCGCCGTCGCGCGCGCGGGTCAGGGTGCGGGCGCGCACGTCTTCGAAACGTTCGCGCAGTTCGGCGTCGCCGGCGACGAAACGCGCGCGCACCAGCGCCTGATGCTCCCAGGTCCAGGCGCGTTCGTACTGGTACTCGCTGAAGCTGGCCAGCGACGACACCAGCAAGCCCTTGGCGCCGTCCGGCCGCAGCCGCACGTCGACATCGAACAAACGCCCCGCCGCGGTCACCGCGCCGAGCAAGGCGACGATCTTCTGCGCAAGACGCGCGAACCAGCGCGGCGCGTCCAACGAGCGCGCGCCGTCGGAACTCGCCCCGCCTTCCACCGCCGGCGCGTCGTACAAGAACACCAGATCCAGATCCGAACCGAAGCCCAGCTCCTCGCCACCGAGGCTGCCGTAACCCAGCACCGCGAAACGCGCGCCCGGCACCCGGCCGTGCGCGGCGGCGACGTCCTGTTCGGCCATCGCCAACACCCGCATCGCCACGCCGTCGGCCAGCCACGCCAGTTGCCGGGCGCTGTCCTCGGCCGATTGGCGGCCGTCGCGCAACGCCATCGCGATGCGGAAACTCAGCGATTGCCGCACTTCGTTGAGCGCCTGCAGGCTGGCTTCGGTGTCGTCGCCGCCGTCGACTTCGGCGCAGGCGGCCTGCAATTCCTCGCGGCCCGGCAGCGGCCCGACCACCCGCGCATCCAGCAATTCATCCAGCAGCAACGGATGCGAGGCCAGCCGTTCGGCCAACAACGCACTGCGCGAAACCGCTTCGACCAGCCGCGACAACGCCGCCGGCTGTTCGTCGAGCAGCGCCAGATACGCGCTACGCCGCAGCACGTTGTGCAGCAGCGCGAGCAAACGCTTGAGCGCCAGCATCGGCTGCGAGGACGCCGCCGCGCCTTGCAGCAAGGCCGGCAGCACCCGATCCAGGCGCGCGCGCACCGCATCGGACAGCGCACGCACGCCGGGGCTGCGGGCGAAATCGCGCAGCGCCGCGTCGGCATCGGCGGCGGCCTCGAAGCCGGCGTCGGCCAGGGTATCGACCTCGCCGGATTCGGGCAGCGCGCGCCAATACGCGGTCAGCGCATCGGGCGCGGCGCGGCGTCGGCGCGGCGCCAGCAAGGCATCGAATTCGGCGGTGACGCGTTCGCGGCGCTGTTCCAGTTCGCTCAGCAGGTGCGGCCAATCGGCGTAGCCCAAGCCGATGGCGATGCGCGCGCGCTCGCTGTCGCCGCCGGGCAAGGCGTGGGTCTGCGCGTCGCGCAGCATCTGCAGGCGGTTCTCCAGCCGGCGCAGAAAGCGGTAGTCGTCGGCCAACGCCGCGCCGGCGTCTTCGCCGATCTGACGCTGCGCCACCAGTTCGCGCAGCGCCGGCAGCAAACGCCGGCCGCGCAGTTCGGCCTCGCGGCCGCCGCGGATCAGTTGCAACGCCTGAACCAGAAACTCGATCTCGCGGATGCCGCCCGGCCCGCGTTTGATGTCGTCGGCCAGTTCCTTGCGCGCGACCTCGGCGCTGATCGCCGCCTTCATCGCGCGCAAGCCATCGAGCGCGCCGAAATCCAGATAACGCCGGTAGACGAACGGCCGCAGCGCCTGCAGGAAACGCTCGCCCGCGTCGATGTCGCCGGCCACCGGCCGCGCCTTCTGCCAGGCGTAGCGCTCCCAGTCGCGGCCTTCGCGCTGGAAATACTGCTCCATCGCCGCGAACGACCACGCCGCCCGGCCGGCGTTGCCGTACGGGCGCAGGCGCAGATCGACGCGATGGCAAAAACCTTCCGCGGTGAGTTCGTCGAGCAGGCGCGCGAGTTGCTGGCCGAGCTTGGCGAAATACGCCTCCGCGTCGAGCGCGCGGGCCGCGTCGCGGCCGTCGAATTCGGTGCTGCCGTCGTACTCGTAGGCGTAGACCAGGTCCACGTCGGAACTGAAATTGAGCTCGGCGCCGCCGAGCTTGCCCAGGCCGAACACCACCAGCCGCACCCGTTCGCCTTCGCGCGTGCGCACCGCGCCGTGACGGCGCTCGAATTCGTCTTCCAATGCATGCAGCGCGGTCTGCAGGCAGATCTCGGCCAGCCGGGTGCTGCCTTCCAGGGTGTCCTCGACGCTGTCCAGACCGAGCACGTCGCGCCAGATCAGCCGGGTCGAACCGGCGCTGCGGTAGCGGCGCAAGCGCGTACCCCACTCGCTGCGCTGATCGGCCTCCAGCGACGGCGGCGGCAACGGCGTAGCGCCATCGTCGGCGGCGAGCGCGAGCAGCACCTCGGGCTGGCGCACCAGGGTATCGATGGCGAAATCGCTGACCCAGGCGATGCGGGCGACTTTCGCCGCCAGCGCCGCGTCGTCGAGCGCGGCATTGGCTTGCGGCGACGCGGCGCGCAGCCGGGCGATGGCGCGTTCGGCGAATGCGGAATCCGCGGCGTCGCGGTCGGCGGGCAGGGGCGAGGATGCGGATACGGACATGCGTGGATGATCGCATGCCGTCGCGACGCGGCTGCGCGCGGCGATTACGGCGCAACGAGCTGACGCGGCTTGCGCCGTTGCCGCTTTGTCGCGGCCACGGCGCGAGCCGCGACCACGACACCACAACCACGACGAACGCCCAACGCAGCCGGAAAACCCACACCGCTCGCGCTCGAACCCACCCCGCCCGCGACCCACCCGACACTCAAAAGACAGGCAAAAATCGCGGGCAATAAAAAAGCCCGCTTCCGGTAGAACCGGTAGCGGGCTTTGCTCCCTCCCCCACGTCGGGATGCGGGGCGATCGTGAAGGAACCGTTATCCCCTTTGCACGCTGCACTGCAAAACAGAACTTGTCGGTTCATTTGAAACGCTCGCACGGGTCACCCCCGACTGCTGCCCAAAGCCAATAACGCCAAGGCTGTTACCGATGCCATCGAAATCGCCGTTGTGACCTCGCGCGATCCCCGGCGGCGACCTTCGACAAAACTGAATAGGGAAAGCCGATCGCCATTTGCGCCAAAACGCGAAGTCGACTTGGCAGCCGTGCGGGAAGCCAATCCAGATCGGGGCCGCAGCTCCGACCGGGGTGGTCACGGCCGCCGGCGCCTGCCCGCCCCCATTGCCGACCGCACCCGGAGACGGCCCACGTAAACGGCCGGTCGATGCCAAGTCCACCGCCGCATCGCCTCACGGCGACGCCCGCGGCCGCGAGCACGCCGATGCGCGCCTCGCCGTTCGCCTCTGGCCTGAGGCCGCGGCTTTCACCGTTGTTCAAGCGAGCGCGCCGCCGCGACACGCGCGACGACGTTCTAAGTACCGCTCCGACAGCACGAGCAAACGCGACCGCGTTCCGGATGGGCGAGCGCGCAACACCGTGCCGATGGATCGCGACGCATGCAGCACCGTCCGAACGGCCGACCCGCAGATCGCTGCGGACACCGGCCGCGAACGACGCGCAACAGGGGCCACGACGCATTCCGCAACAACGCAGCCGCAAACGGCGGCGCGTCGGCCGACGCGCGCGCCGCGTGCAGCCGATCCTCAGTGCCGTTCCCGCACTTCACTTCATTCCATCAGGAGCCCAGCATGGAACGCCTACCCCGCAAATCCGCCGCACGCACGCCGTTCGCGCTGACCGCCGCCGTGTGTGCGTTCGCCCTCGCGCCGGTGGCCGCGCCGGCCCAGGACGCCGCGCCCAAATCCGCGCTGCGCGCGCTGCAGCAACCGGTGCTGGCGCGCATGCTGCGCTCCGACGACGACGCCAAGCCGTTGATCGCGCTCACCGCCGAAGGCGCCGAACCGCTGAACACCCACGAGGCCACCCTCGACCTGCGCATCGCGATGACCACCTCGCGCATCTGGAACCCGCGCGAGAAGCGCTACGACCAAGTGCGGCTGCGCTCCTATCAAAGCCCAGGCACCAACCCCGAAGTGCCCTTCGTCGCGCCGACCATCGTCACCGCGCCCGGCGAAACCGTGCGCATCCGCCTGGACAACCGGCTCGACCCGGAACCCGACTGCCACCCCAAGAACATCAACATCCCGCACTGCTTCAACTCCACCAACCTGCACTCGCACGGACTGTGGGTCAGCCCCACCGGCAACAGCGACAACGTGCTGATCACGCTCAAGCCCGGGGTGAAGTTCGAATACGAATACAACCTGCCCGCCGACCACCCGGCCGGCACGTTCTGGTATCACCCGCATCTGCACGGCTCCACCGCCTTGCAGGTGTCCAGCGGCATGGCCGGCGCGCTGCTGGTGCGCGGCGAACGCCTGCCCGCGCCCGGCCGCACCGGCGACATCGACACGCTGCTGCGCAACCCCGGCAACGTGCCGATCCCCGAACGCGTGCTGCTGTTCCAGCAAGTCGCCTACGCCTGCCGCAACGCCGACAAGCAGATCAAGGTCGAAAAGAACAAGGAAGGCGAAACCGTCGCCTGGGTGTGCGATCCCAACGACACCGGCGGCATCGACGGTTACGACCAGTTCGGTTTCGCCCCGGGCGCCAAGGTCGATACCTGGGTCCAGTCCGGCCGCCACACCAGCATCAACGGCAACGTGTTGCCGACCTTCGACGGCCTGGTCGCCGGCCGGATCGAACGCTGGCGCCTGCTGCACGCCGGCGTGCGCGACACCATCAGCCTGCAGTTGCGCGAACTGCGCGCCAACGCGCCGGGCATCGAAGGCCTGTCCGACGAGGCGCTGGACAACTGGGTCGGCAAGAACTGCACTGGCCCCGCGCTGATGCAGTACGAAATCGCTTCCGACGGACTGACCCACGCGCAAGCGATCGGCAAGGATCAGAACATCCTGCAACCCGGTTACCGCAGCGATGTCGCGATGGTGTTCCCCAAGGCCGGCAAATACTGCGTGATCGACGCCGCCGCGCCGGCCAGCGCCAGCATCAGCAACGCCGCCGAAGACCGCCAGTTGCTCGGCATCGCCGACGTCGCCGCCGGCAGCATCGCGCCGATCGCCGACGTGCGCGCGTTCCTGATCCAAAGCCTGGGCAACGCCGCGCAAGCGTTCATGCCGCCCGAGGTCCGCACCAAGGTCATCGCCGACCTGCGCAACGGCCTGCGTCTGGATTCGTTCGTACCGCATCCGACCATCGCCGACAGCGACCTCACCGGCAAGCAGACCCTGGAGTTCAACATCGACGGCAGCCGCTTCATGGTCGACGGCGCGCCCTACGGCGAAGGCAAGACCCGCGATCTGATCCTGGGCAACGTCGAAGAATGGGAGCTCACCTCCAAGCGCGGCGGCCACCCGTTCCACATCCACGTCAACCCGTTCCAGATCTCGCGCATCCTCAATCCGCAGGGCGTGGACGTCAGCGTCACCGGCGACAAGGACGATCCGGAATACGCCAATCTGAAGGGCACCTGGAAAGACACGCTGTTCGTCAAGGCCGGCTACAAGCTGTACGTGCGCAGCCGCTACCAGCGCTACATCGGCGAGTACGTTCTGCATTGCCACATCCTCGAACACGAGGACCAGGGCATGATGCAGAACGTGCGCATGCTGGTGCCCGACGGCAAGGGCGGCGGGATTTCCACCAGCGCTCATCATTGAGTTCGGTGGCACGGCCGTGACGGCAGTTGCGACG